>NZ_JBSFLZ010000031.1:0-59932 GCF_053599315.1 Saccharopolyspora sp. NPDC000995 | reverse complement strand
ACCCACTGGGTGAACTGGCGCCGCAAGCACCAAGCACGATCACGATGGCACCACAAACGCACCAGACTCGCCCGCGACACCAAGATCACCCAGGTAAGCTAGCGAATGGCTGCTGCCGTACTAGAGCCAACTCGTACGGACCGTTGAGCTGAATTAGGCTGCTGGGCGACTGGGTTGCCTGACGGGCTAGCAGCAAAGCTTGGACAACGGTGCTCTTGCCCGAGCCGTTGAGCCCGGTCAGCATGGTCAGCGGGCGCAGATCGAACTCGGCGTCCAAGAAGCACTTGAAGTTGCGGATGCGCAGTGCGGTAATCACGCGCCTGCCTTCGCATCCTGGGCTGCTGCCTGGAAACGGTACTCGACACGGCGTCGGTCACTGGTGGACGAGGTGATGGCGTCGAGATAGTCGATATCACGGGTCATTCTGTCCCGGGCAGCCGTCACGATGGCTGCCCGTCGGTGTTCCAGGTCCGCCGGATCATAAGTGGCAAGCGCGATCGACCAGGTCTCGAAGAGCGCCCGGTTGATCGGGTTACGTCCCGTTACGCCTTCCGGCCATTTTCGGAAGGTGTATTCCCCAAACACCAAATGAGCGTTGGACATGGCCGCACGGAATGCCTCATACAGGTCGTTCAGGTGCGCATCGGGTAGCGCCTTCGGGCTGTCCAGCAACTCCGTCGCACGCTCCAGGAATAGATCCATCGCTGGTCTTTCCGTGTACGCATCCATGCCGAGCAGCCAGAAAGCAGCGAAGCGGAGCGCCATCTCACGGTCATTCATACGGATATGGCCGCCCATGCCATTCGTCGCCGTGTTGAATTCGCCCATGGACGTCATGGTCTTGAGGACGTCGCGGCTCCGAGCCCGGCTCATGCAGTGCCGGATTTCCTGCGCATTGAGCGGGGTGCCTCCGGTGTTGATGCGCTTGAAGATGTCGTACATGACGTCCGGCGGTGTCGTCGGGTCGATGACATTCACCACGAGCTGGGTGTTGTAGATACGACGCTGCCATTGCACGGGGAGATCTGTGAAGCGCTTGTCGTTCTCGCGGAGGTACTCCAGCCCTTTGAGGCGGAAGCTCTCCCCGTTTCCCCGTACAAAGGCATGCAGGGTCGACAGCCGCTGCATGCCGTCGACGACTCGGAACGCGCCATCGCTGTCCTCAGCGAAATAGAACGCGGGTAGTGGGATCTGTAGCAGCACCGATTCGACCAGACGCGACTTCTGCTCGATCTTCCACACCTGGCCGCGCTGGAAGTCGGGGGCCAATTCCAACGAGCCCTCGTCGATCATGTCCAGAATGTTGCGAATCGAGAACTGGTTGGTGGTTACCCGGATCAGCGCGGGATCCCATGGCCTGACGATCGTCACGTCAGCCCCGCCGTCCCCCTCGACTTCGACACCTGTTGCCAGGCCGTCGAAGACGTCTTCGACCACCTCAGCAGGGTCTTCCTGCGCATGTGCCGTCGTCATACTCGTGATCCTATCGGCGGGGCACTCTGGTGGGATCCAGCTCTGCGCAGCAGTGTGTGGTCCAAGCCCCGACCGGTCTGGTCTCTAGACAAGGGTTGGTATGCGTATCCAGCTTGATCGTATGGACGATCAGGGGTCCGTCGGTCACGGGTGCGCAGCTCCCTCGGGTCGGACGGCTTCTTCGCAGGTGATCGGCGGTGCCGGGGTACCTGTCGGACTCCGCACCCAGTATTCCACCGTCGCTGCTACTGCCCGTTCGGGCGTTGGTGGCGGGGTGCTGCTTCGCCGGTTGCGGTGCGGGCTCAGCGGGTCGGCAGGACCAACCGCAGCGCGGTTCCCCCGGCATCCGGGCGCTGGGCCGAGACGGACCCGCCGTGCCGTGCCGCGATCTCGCTGACCAGTGCCAGCCCGAGGCCGTAGCGCCGGGTCCCGCGGTCGGTGCCCCCGGGTGCCGAGGAGAACCGCTTGAACAACGTCGGCAAGATCGCCGGGTCGATGCCGGGTCCGTCGTCGACCACCTGGACCAGCGTAGAGCGCGCATCGGTGCTGAGCACCACCCGCACGTCCGCTCGCGCGTGCCGGACCGCATTGTCCAGTAGCGCATTCAGCGCGCGCAGCAGGCCCGCGTCGAAGCCGATGACCTCGATCGGGCCGGGCGCTTCGAGCCGCACCGAAACGCCCTGCCGCTCGGCTGCCGGGCGGGCGGCGGACACCGCCTGCTCGGCGAGCTCGGTGAGCGCCACTGGGCGCAGGGGCATCTCGCCGCGCGGGTCGGCCGCCAGCAGCAGGTCCTCGAGGATCGTCGCGAGCCGGTCGGCATCCGCGACCAGACCGTCCACATCGGACCGGATGCGGTCCGGGGCGGGGTCTCGGCCGAGCCTGCGGCGGACCAACTGGGCCCGGGTGCTCAACAGCGTCAACGGGGTGCGCAGCTCGTGGCTGGCATCGGCGACGAAACGCCGTTGCAGCGCTAGGGCTTCCGCGAGCGGTGCCACCGCGCGCCGCCCCAGCCACGCTCCGGCCAGGCCCGCGAGCACCAGGCCCGCGCCTCCGGCGATGGCCAGCGCCTGGATGATGCGGATGCGTTCGGCGTGCGCGTCGCGCAAGCTAAGCACCGCTTGCACGACGTCCGCCCCGTGCGGCTCGGTGCGGACGTAGAACTCGCGCCCCTCCACCACGACGTCCGCCGAGCGGGTGGTGCGGTCCTGGGAGGTTTGCCGCAGCGCTTCTTCATCGGGCAACCCCCGCGGCATCCCTGGGGACCCCTGCTCCCGGTCACCCGAGCGCACCACCAGCCACACGCCGGCCGGCGGGTCGCTCACGTCGTCGATGCGAGCGGTGGCGGTGCGCAGCAACTCGTCCTGCGCCCGGTGCTGGTTGTGCACCACGACGAGCAGCGTGACCGCAGCGAGCAACAACATGGCGGCAGCGACCGCCACGGCCGTTTGCAGGCCGAGGCGCAGCTGGGCCCGGCGGAGCATCGCGGCGTCCGGAGACCGCGCCTGCCCGGCCGTCACCCGGATCGCCCCAGCTGGTATCCGCGGCCGCGCACCGTGTCCACGATGCGCTTGCCGAGCTTGCGCCGCAGGTAGTGCACGTAGGTGTCCACGACGACCGGGCTCCCGGCCCCGTCGAAGACCAGCCGCAGCAGGTCGTCGCGGCCGAACACCTGTCGCGGCCGGGCCGCCAGCAGGGCGAGCAGCGCGCACTCCCGCTCCGACAACCGCACCGGTTGGCGCGCTGAACCGGTGACCGTCCGGTTGTCGAGGTCGAGGCGGCCGTCCGGCAGGGGCAAGGATCGGGCGGTGTCGAGGTGCCTGCGCCGCAGGGCCCGCAGGCGCGCGAGCAGCTCATCGACGTCGAAGGGCTTCGGCAGGTAGTCCTCCGCCCCCGCGTCCAGCCCGGCAACCCGGTCCGCCGGGTTGCCCAGCGCGGACAGCACCAACGCGGGCGTGGCCACACCTCGCGTCCGCAAGCGGGTGAGCAGGTCGAGGCCCTCGAGGGCGGGCAGCCCTCGATCGAGCACTATCACGTCGTAGCCGCGGGTGAGCCCGAGGTGCAGCCCGTGCTGACCGTCGGCTGCACCGTCGACGGAGTAGCCCTCCTCGCCCAGCAGCGAGGCCAGCATCTCGGCGAGCTCCGGGTCGTCCTCGACCAGCAGCAGCCGCGGTGGTGTGTCAGCGGCCGGGTCCATAAGGCCATTCTTCCCGCTGCGACCGCGGCGCAGCGGTAGCGCCCCGGCAGGTCGCTAGCAGCTCCGGGGTCACCACCGGCTCGTCGAGCAGGGGAGACCGGTGTACCCGGCGCTCGGCGTCGACGGCGAACACCAGGCAGCCGGGCTGGGCCGCGGCCCACGCGATGCCCTCGAAGCCCATCGCGAACGCGGCGGTCGAGGCGGCGTCGGCCGTGGTGAGGTCGGGGGCCAGCACGGTCAGACTCACCAGCTCGCGCGCCGGGCGGCCGGTGCGGCCGTCGACGACGTGGGCGCCGCGCTCGTAGCTGCCGGAGGTGGCGACCGCACAGTCGCGCACGTCGAACACCGCGCACACCTGGTGCGCGAGCTCGGGATGGCGGATGCCGACCCGCCAAGCGCGGCCGGGCTCGGGCTCGCCGACGGCGAGGACGTCCCCTCCGGCGTTGAGGCAGAACCGGTCGGCCCCCGCCGCACTCAGCAGCAGTCCGGCCCGTTGCACCGCCCATCCCTTGACCACGCCGCAGGGGTCGAAGGGACACCCTGGCAGCCAGGCGCGGAACGCCCCGCCGCTGTCCCGCTCGTAGCGCAGGCAGAGATCGATGATCTCGAGGAGTTCCGGGCTCGCGTGCTCTGGCAGCGTCCGGTCACAGCAGAACCGCCGGACCTCGCTGCCCTCCCGGAAGGGGCTGAACCGGCGGTCCACTTCCCGCAGCCAGTCGAAGGCCCGCGACGCGGCGTCGAGCGCCGGTGGCGGGGCCGACCGCATGTCCATCGAGATCGGCAGGCCCATGATGTGCTCCACGCGCCGGATGCGGGAACCCGTTCCGCTCGCCACGGCTACCCGCCCTGAGAGTCGATCGCGGCCTGCAGGGACTCGGCGTAGGCCTCGCTGGTGGTGGTGGCACCGGACACCGTGTCGAGCTTCGCGCTCTGCGCCTGCAGCGCCTCCTGCCGCAGCGTCGGAGCGGCACTGCCGGCGATCCGCCTGCTGCGCCGGTCGGCAGGCTCGGCGATCAGCTGGACGTCGGTGATCTCGGTGCCGGTGAACACCACACGCACCTGGTAGGGCCCGTACTCGGTCTGCACCAGCGAGCCGTCGACGGACTTCCCCGGTCCAGGGGGAGTGGTCACTGGCAGGGGTGGTCTCGAGGGTGCGCCGGGCTGCGGGGCCGGCGCCGGGCGCATCGCCGCGCCGCTGTCGGGCTGGTAGCGCAGCAGCGGGAGCGAACCCGCGATCGCGAGGGCCAGGATCACGACGAGACGCCGCATGTCATCACTCCTCAGGCCGCGAAGGCGAATCGTTCGGTGTGGCATCGGTCCCGCGGTACTTCGAGGACGCGCAGGGCGCCGAGGACCGCGTCGGTCATGCCGGGCGGACCGCAGAGGAAGACGTCGCGGTCCCGGACCCCGGGCACCAGGGCGGCGATGTGCTCCGGGCCCATGATCGGCCCATGGCGGCCGACTGCGGTCGCGGGACCGATCACGATGTGCAGCTGTGCCCCGACCAGCTGCGCCAGCCACTGCAATTCCGGGACCAGCACCGCGTCCTGCCGGTCTCGGATGCGGTAGAGGACCACGATGTCGTGGCGGGTGCGGGAGAATTCCTCCAGCAGCGCGCGGATCGGCGTTACCCCGACCCCGCCGCCGATCAGCAGGACACCGCGACGGGTGCACCGCTCGGCGGTGAACGCGCCGTAGGGGCCCTCGGCCAGCACCCGCGTTCCCACGCGCAGGTTCCTCAGCGCGGCGCTGCCGTCGCCGAGCGCTTTCACCGTGATGCGCAGCGTCTTCCCGTTCGGCATGGCCGACAGCGAGTATGGATGGGCTTGCGTCCAAAGGCCTTTGGCGACGAACCGCCACAGGAAGAACTGGCCGGCCCGTGCGGGCAGCCGGTCCAGCCGACGACCGCCAATGTGGACCGACACCACGTCCGGGCCTTCCGGGACCACCGCCAGCACTCGGGTGCCGTGCCGCACCATCCGCCAGATCGGCAGCAGGAACCGGAATAGCAACACCGCGCCGAGGGCCGCGCCGTAGAGGGTCCACCAGTAGGCCCGGCCGATCGGGTTTTCGGCGAAGTCGTTGCCGATCGTCACCTGGTGCAGGAATCCGAGCACGACGGCCAGGTAGGCGCCGAGGTGCAGGAGGTGCCAGGTCTCGTACCGCATCCGCCGTCGAGCGGCCCGCGCGGAGGTGGCGCCGACCACGACGAGCAGGAGCGTGCCCGCCGCGGCCAGCAGCACGTCCCGGGTTTCGAGCACCAGCGATGCGAACTCCGGGATCACCGGGCTGTTGTCCTGCTCGGCGTACCCGACCGTGATCAGCACGACGTGCGCGAGCACCAGCCAGAGGACCCAGCAGCCCGTCCACCGGTGCCAGCTCGTTAGCCGGTCCATACCCAGCCGTCGTTCCAGCCAGGGCACCCGTGCGATGAGCACCAGCTGCAGCACCAGCACCAACGCACCGCCGAGGCCGGTCAGCCGGCCCAGCGCCAGCACCAAGCCCTGCGGACCGGTTAGCACGTCCGCCTCGCCGCCGAGCACGAAGAGGTCGACTACCCACATCGCGTTGAGCGCCAGCAGGGCCAGGAGCCACCACTGCGCGTCGCCCGCCCGTGTCCTGCGTCGTTTCGATCGCACGTCGCCGAGTCTCGGCCGCGTTTCTGGGAAGAAATTTGGAAAGTACCGGGCAACCGGCGCGGCGGCGCGGGCGTGCTGCCAACGGTGATCGCGTGCTTCCGCGGCGTGCTCCACCACTGCCGCGATCACCTGTTCGGGCACTGTTGGTGGGGGTGTCTCGGCTAAATTGCTCGTTGCGAGCACAAAAAACGGAGGAGCAGTGAGTTATCCACCGCAGGATCCCTACGGTGCGCAGTCCGGACCGTACGGTGCGCAGTCGGGCCAGCACCCCTCGGGGTCGTACCCGTCGGGTCAGTACCCGCCGCACAACGGCTCGGACGACTTCTGGCGCCACGTCGCGGGTAACCAGCCCCCGATGCCGCCGAAGAAGAGCCGCACCGGGCTCATCGTCGCCCTGGCCGGCGCCGGTGCGGTGGTGGTCATCGGCATTGTGGTGACGATCATCCTGGTGGTCGTGAACAGCAACGGCGGCAGCAACACCAGCCACAACGCCGGCAGCACGACCAGCAGCAGTCCGACCGGCACCGGCAGCACGAGCACCAGCTCCAGCAGCCAGTTCGCGGTCGGCAACTGCATCGACCTGCTCAGCGAGAAGGGCGGCGACATGAACGCCGCGACCTGCGGTTCCGCGGACTCGGACTACGAGATCGTCGACGTCCAGCGCGGCACCGACCACTCGGTGTGCGGGGACAACTACAGCAACGTCACCGGCAGCAAGACCTACTGCATCGTCTTGGACGTCAAGGCGGGCGACTGCCTCACGGCGTTCAACGACTCCGTCGACGTCCTGCCGCTGAAGATCGACTGCAGCACGGCGGAGGACCAGGTGACCGAGGTCGCCAACAGCACCGACCCGAAGACCGCCTGTGCGCAGGGTGAGGGCTACTACGTCTTCGCGAACCGCACCGTCTGCTTCGGCGACGCCCAGGGCGCCTGAGCGGTCGTGAGTGCGCGCGCGGGCCCCGCGCCCGGTTGCACTCACGACCCCGGCTTGCGCTAAATCGGGCCATTTCCGCTGACCGGCCATGGCTGGCTCGTCGTCTCGACTAGGTTTGCGCGACCTAGATCGTTTCCGGAGGGACCCATGAGCCATCCGCCGCGCAGCCAGGCGGGGAAGGTGATCGGCAGTGTCGTCTACATCGTTGCGCTGGGCATCGGGATCGCCATCGCCATCGTCGCGTACGTCACCTTCAGCGCCGATCAACCCGAGGCCGGGGATTGCGTGGCCATCACCGACGCCAACACCGCGGAGCCCAGCTGGCGGGGCGTCGACTGCGGCAGCGCCGAGTCGGACTTCCTGATCGGCGTGGTCACCGCGGGCTCGGCGGCGTGCCCGCCGGAGTACGCGACGACGAGCCGGGACACCCGGCGCACCAGCGGGGTGCGGTTGTGCCTGGTGCCGGACGTGGCGGTCGGCGACTGCCTGCGCGTCCCGGTGGCCGGTATCGAGACCAAGGTGCGCTGCGACGAACCGGGCGCGAACGAGCGGGTCACCGGGGTGACATCGAACACCGGCGGCGCGGCGGTTTGCCCGTCCGGGACGAGCCGGACCGCGATCTATCCCGATCCGGCGCGAACGGTGTGCACCGCGCCTTCCGCTCAGTGACCAACGTGATCTGGTTCCACTGCCCTCGATGTGATGTCGTGTCTGGGCAACCCCGCAGGTGAACGGGGGTGCTCGCACGATGAGGGAGGGCTTCGATGCGCAGCGAGGGCCACACGGTCCGTGACATCACCCGGGGCCTGATGCGGGAACTTGGGCTGACCACGGTGTTCGGCAACCCGGGTACGACCGAGGTGCCGTTCCTGACCGGGTGGCCCGACGATTTCCACTACGTGCTCGGCCTGCAGGAGTCCGTGGTCGTCGCGATGGCCGACGGTTACGCGCAGTCCCGCCGGGAGCCGGTGCTGGTCAACCTGCACTCCGCCGGCGGCGTGGGGCACGCGCTCGGCGCGATCTTCACCGCGTACCGCAACCGGACGCCGATGATCGTGACGGCCGGGCAGCAGACCCGCACCCTGATGTTCGACGAGCCGTTCCTCGGTGCCACCGACGCCGCCGACTTCCCCAAGCCGTATGTGAAGTGGAGTTACGAGCCGGCCCGCGCAGCGGACGTCCCGGCGGCCCTCGTGTGCGCCTACCAGCTGGCGACGACCCCGCCTTACGGCCCGGTCTTCGTGTCGATCCCGGCCGACGACTGGGACGAGCCTGGCGTGTCGGTGACGGCCCGGCCGCGCACCCCCGGTTGCGCCCCGGACCCGGCCGCCGTCGCCGACCTCACCGAGGCGCTGCGCAGCTGCGAGCGCCCAGCGTTCGTCGTCGGCCCGGCGGTGGACGCCGACGGCGTGGTCGCGGACCTCGTCGAGCTGGCGGAGAAGGCGCAGGCGGCTGTTTACGTGGCGCCGATGTCGCCGCGCTGCTCGTTCCCCGAGGACCACTCGCAGTTCGCCGGATTCCTGCAGCCCGAGCAGCGGTTGCTGACCGCTGAGCTTGCCGGGTACGACCTCGTCGTGGTGTGGGGCGCGCCAGCGTTCACCTACCACGTGTACCGCGGCGAGAGCGAAGTCGAGCTGCCCGAGCTCTTCCTGGTGCACGACGACCCGCAGGTGCTCGGCCGGGCCCGGGAGGGACGCGGCGTGCTGGGCACGCTGGCGCATTCTGTGCGGCAAGTCAACGAGAAAGTCGAGGCGCAGCAGCGGAACGCGCCGACGACCTACCAGCGGCCGCCGAAACCGGCCGCGTCCACGCCTATGACCGCCGCCTACATCTTCGACACGATCGCCGGGGCGCTGCCCGCGGACGCGGCTGTGGTGGAGGAAACCCCCAGCCACCGCAACGACCTGCACGAGCACTTCCCGATCCGGTCCACCGACGGCGGGTTCTTCACCGGTTTCTCCGGCGCGCTCGGCTACGGCATCGGCGCGGCCGTCGGGGTGGCGATGGCGGACCCGACGCGGCGCACGGTCGCGCTGATCGGCGACGGTTCCAGCATGTATGGGATCCAGTCGGTGTGGACCGCGGTCCGGGAGCAGGCGCCCGTCACTTTCGTGATCATGGACAACTCGCGGTATGCCGCGGTGGCGGTGCTGGGCGAGGCGGCGGGCGGCAGCAAGCTGCCAGGCGTGGATCTCGGCGGCATCGACTTCGCCGCGCTGGCCGCCAGCCTGGGTTGCCGGACCAAGCTGGTCCAGTCCCCGGTGGAGCTCGACGCGGCCCTCGCGGAGGAGTTCGCGGGCCAGGCCGGACCGACCCTCCTGCACGTCAAGGTCGACCCGGGCCAGCGCTACCTGTACTGACCGGTGTTAGGCCTGGCCAGGCCCCGTGAGTGCGGTGGGGTGCTGTAGCGGCTGTTCGAGGCTCGTTGTGTTCTCCGCCGAGGAGCTCGACGTGATCCGCTCGCAGTTCGCGCGGGTTGCAGGCGCCGAAGCCGTTGGCGGGCTTGGGGAGCGCAGCGCTGAACCCGGTGGTGCTGCCGGTGACCGGGCGCGTGGTAAGGGGCGTTGACGCCCGGTCACCGGGGAAGGGCCGGTGCGGCGGAGGTCGGAGAGGACATCACACCAACCCGGCCGCTTCCGGCGTGCTGGCCCGGGAGAACGCGATGGTTCTCGCAGGCAACTGGGTGGTGAATATGGCGAGGATCAGCAGGTGCCCTTCAGGTGGAAAGCGTTCATTGGTGGGCGTCGGCCTTCTCGGTCTCCGACCAATGCTTCGCGGCGGACTTCGGCGAGTCGTCCACAGTGGACTCCTCGGTGCTCGCCGTCGCCGCGGCCTCCGGCGACGCCGCGGAAGCTTGGGCGCTGCGGACGTCTAGGAGGCGGGCCACCTCGCTGCGGAGGTGGACGAAGGTCTCCGACTCGCGGGTGGTGATCTGGTCCCGCTCGTCGCCGAGCGGGACCTCCAGATCCGCCACGATCGACGCCGGGGACTTCGACAGCACGAACACCCGGTCCGCCAGATAGATGCTCTCGTCGATGTCGTGGGTGACCAGCAGGACCGTGCTGTCGAACTGCTTGCGGACCCTAAGCAGCAGGTCCTCCAGCTCGAAGCGGGTCTGGGCGTCCACCGAGGCGAATGGCTCGTCCATCAGCAGCAGCGACGGCCGGCAGGCCAGCGCGCGGGCGATCGACACCCGCTGCTGCATGCCGCCGGAGAGCTGCCACGGGTACTTCTTCGCGGCGACGCCCAGACCCACCCACTCCAGCACCTCGTCGGCCCGGCTGCGCCGCTCGGCCTTGCTCAAACCCCTGGAGCGCAACGGGAATTCGACGTTGGACCGCACCGAGAGCCAGGGGAACAGCGATCGGCTGTAGTCCTGGAACACCACGGCCAGGTCGGTCGGCACGCCGTTCACGGGGGCGCCGCCCAGCCGGACGTCACCGGCGGTGGGCTTGATCAGCCCGGAGATGGCGCGCAGCATGGTCGACTTGCCGCAGCCGGACGGGCCGACGATGCAGGCCAGTTCACCGGTGCGCACCTGGAACGTCAGGTCGGCGATGGCCTGGTGACCTCCTCCTCCGCCGCCGTAGCGGTGTCCGAGCCCGGAGACTTCGAGCATGGTCTTGGTTTCGGTCATTGGAATTCAGCCTCCGACTACTTGGTGCGCCTGCGATGGTTGCCAGCTCAGCGCGCGGCGCTCCACCACGAGCAGCAGGGTGTTGAGGACGTATCCGAGGATGCCCAGCGCCACGATGCCCGCCCACATGGCGGGGAAGTCGAACTGCCGCTGGTCGAAGACCAGCCGGTAGCCGATGCCGTTGGTGGAGCCGACGAGTTCGGAGACGACCATCAGCACCAGCGCCAGCGACAGGCTCACCCGCAGTCCAGCGAAGATCTTCGGCGTCGCCGCGGGTAGCACCACGCCGAACACCCAGTGCGAGCGGGGGATGCGCAACGACCGGGCGGTGTCCACCTTGACCTGGTCCACGGAGCGGACGCCGTCGACGGTGTTCAGCAGGATCGGCCACATCACGCCGAAGACGATCACGGTGATCTGCATCTGCGTGCCGATGCCCAGCAGCACGAGGAAGACCGGCACCAGCACCGGCGGCGGGATGGCGCGCATGAACGCCATCAGCGGTCCGAAGTAGTCCAGCGCGGTGCTGGACCGGCCGAGGAGGGCGCCGAGCGCTACGCCGAGCACCACCGCGATGAGCCAGCCCACTGCGATCCGGCCGAGGCTGGCCAGCATGTCCGAGAAAGCCTCGTCGGTCAGCAACAGCGACGAAGCCGGTCCGGTGAACCACTTATCCACCGCGGTGCCGACGATCTGCGTCGGGGGCGGGAAGAACGCGCTCTGCGCGACGCGGGTGAGCAGTTCCCACACCACGATCGCGATGACGAAGACCACCCAGCGCTGTAGGAATCCGCGCATCCTGATCACGCCGCCTCCCGATCGACCGCGCTCCACCGGAAGCCGCGCTCGTGTACCAGTTCCAGCGCCTCATTGATGAGGTAGCCGACGATCCCGGCGACCAGCGTGCCCGCCAGCACCAAGTCCATCCGGCCCGCGCCGGTGCTCGCGTCGAGCACGAAGGTGCCGAGGCCGCTGGCACCGCCGGCCAGGAACTCGGTGCTGACCACCAGGATCAGCGCCACCGCAGCGGACATCCGGATGCCGGTGAGTACGAACGGCGCCGCGTTGGGCAGCGCCACGGTGAACATCACCCGACCGCTGCCCAACCCGAAGGAGCGCGCGGTATCCACCATGACCGGGTCGATCTCGTCCAGCGCGTAGATGGTGTTGAACAGGATCGGCCACACCGAGGCGTACACCGCGAGCATGATCTTGGTTTCCGGACCCGCTCCGACCAGCACGATCGCCAGCGGGATCAATGCCACCGAAGGGATCGGCCGGAGGAACTCGATGATCGCCCGGGTGGCCACCCGGATCCAGCGGACGCTGCCGAGCAGCAGCCCTGCGGGCACCGCGATGGCGATCGAGATGCCCAGCGCGATCGCCCACGCCAGTACGGTGGCGATCAGGTCGAGCAGGAAGGAGCGGTCGCCGAGCAGTTCGACGAACTGGGCGAGCACTGTGGACGGTGGTGGGAAGTATTGCTGGGGGACGATTCCTGACCGGCCGAAGGCTTCCCACACGATGAGGAAGCCCAGCAGACCAACCAATCCCCGGAGTGTTCTGGTCATTTTCCCGAGTCAGCTCTGCGGCGGAGCAACGATCATGCTCGCCACGTCGATGTCGTTGTGGATGTAGCCGAATTCCAGCATCAGACGTGGAATCCGCTGGAGGCGGGTTGCGTCGGCGCGGGAGTTCATCTTCAGCAGGGTGATGATCGCCGCGGTCTCATTGTCGATCTTGGCGAATTGCGGCAGCAGGGGCTCGATCTTGCTGCGGTCCTGGGCCTCGGCCACCGCGCTGTCCATTGCCCGCTGGAAAGCGGCCACGGTCTTCGGGTTCTCGTCGGCGAACTTGGCGGTCGAGACGTAGCCGCCCAGCGGCAGGTCCTCCAGCGGACCGGTCGCGGTGTCCACCACCGGGATGGCGCCCGCGTCGCGGGCGGACAGCGTCAGGAACGGTTCGACGACGAACGCCGCGTCGACCTGGTCGGTCTTCAGCGCGTTGGGCATGTTGGGGAAGCCCAGCGGCATCCACTGGACCTTGCTGTAGTCCACGCTGTTGGCCTTCATCGAGGCCTTGACCATCAGCTCGGAGATGGTGCCGGCGCCGCTGATCGCGATCTTCTTCCCCGCGAGGTCCTGCGGGCTGTGCACCCTGGAGCCCGGCGAAGCCATGATCATGCAAGTGTTCGGTGTGCTCGACGCGCAGTCCGCGACGATCTTCAGCTTGGTGCCGCCTTTGGCCTGGGCGGAGAAGATGGGCACGTAGCTGCTGAAGGTGATGTCGTAGTCGCCGCCGATGGTGCTGGTCAGCGCGGTGCCGCCGTCTGGCGCGTTGATGATCTCGACGGTGAGGCCCTCGCGCTGGAAGTAGCCGCCTCGCACCGCCAGGTGCAGCGGTGCGAGTTCGCTGGTGGGCAGCCCGCCGATCCGCAGGTTCGCCTTCTCGACCTGGGCGTTGCCGCCCTGCTTGTCCTCCGATCCACCTAGGAGTCCGCAACCGCTGGTGCCCATCAGAGCACCTGCCGTGACCATCCCGCCGGCCAGTTTCAACAGATCTCGGCGGGGAAGGGCGCGGGGAAGGGGACTCATGTGGATCCTCCTGGCATCGGGTGCGCGTTTTCCGTTGTGCCGTGCGCCGGGAGCGGAGTGCGGGTCGGCGATGGCGGCCGTCGCGGGTTGTGCCTGCGCGTTGACGGCGTCATCGCGGTGTTGACCCGGGAGGTTAGCGGGGTGCGCAACGACTCCGGGCCGGTGGTGCGGGGACTCGGCGGCGCTGCGTCTTTTCTCCCAGTGCGGTGGCGAGGTTTGGTGCCCCCGAACTGTAGAAGCTCGGATCTCACGCGACAACCAGGTGTAATTAGCTCGCTGCCACTCGTACCACGGATGAACTGCGTGATTCACGCCACGCGGACCAGTGTTCGAACAGGACTGTGACGCAGAGTCGGATTCCGCTGGACAATTCGAGGGAACGCGAACGTCGTCTGGACCAACGCCCCGGGGTCATGCCCGACCGGGACCGCGAGTCCTCCAGGTATGGCGACCTGAGGGGCTCACGGCCTCGTGATATGCGGAAACGTCAGGCCTGCGGCGGGGCCGCGATCATGCTCGCGACGTCGATGTCGGTTTTGATGAACCCGAAGTCCTTCATCAGGCGTGGCACCCGCTGCAACCGGGTAGCGTCGGCCCGGGAGTTGAACTTCAGCAGCGTGATGATCGCCGCAGTTTCATCGTCGATCTTGGCGAACTCCGGCAGCAGCGGCTCGATCTTGCTGCGGTCCTGCGCCTCGGCGACGGCGCGATCCATCACCCGCTGGAACGCCGCGATGGTCTTGGGGTGCTCCTCGCAGAACTTCGCGGTCGCCCCGTAGCCGGTCAGCGGCAGGTCCTCCAGCGGTCCGGTGTCGGTGTCGACCACCGGCACCGCGCCGCTGTCGCGGGCGGCCAGGGTGAGGAACGGCTCGGTGACGATCGCTGCGTCGACCCGGCGCTGTTGCAGCGCGGCGGGCATGGTGATGAACGGGGTCGGCGAGAGCTTCACCTTGGAGTAGTTCACGCCGCAGGTGTTCAGGGTGGCTTTGACCAGCAGTTCGGTGATGGTGTTGGGGCCACTGACGGCGATCGTCTTGCCTGCGAGGTCCTGCGGGGTGCGCACCCCGGAGTTCGGCGAGGTCATGATCACCGTGGTGTTCGGCGCGGCCGCCGCGCAGTCCGCGACGATCTTCAGCTGCGCCGCACCGCTGGCCTGGGCGGCGAAGAACGGCACGTAGCTGCTGTAGGTGATGTCGAAGTCGCCGCCGATGGTGCTGTTCAGCGCGGCGCTGCCGTCCGGGGCGTTGACGATCTCGACGGTCAGGCCCTCCTGCTGGAAGTAGCCGTTGCGGACGGCCAGGTGCAGTGGGGCCAGATCGTTGATCGGCAGCGCGCCGACGCGCAGGTTCGCCTTCTCCACCTGGCCGTTGCCGCCGCTTTCCGCCTGCGAGCCACCGAGGAGCCCGCAGCCGCTCGTGCCCAGCAGCGCACCGGCGGTGACGGCACCACCTGCGAGCTTGAACAGGCTCCTGCGGGGCAGGCAGCTGTGGGCGAGGACGGGGCTCATCTGTTCCTCCTTGCATTGGGTGCGACGTGCAACGGTGGGCTGCGGGGGGTGTCGGTGGCGCAGCCGTGCCGATGACGGCGCGGGTGCACCCCGCGAGCGGTACGGGAGATGCGCTGGTGCACTGTGAAATGAACCACGATCGGGGAGGGCCCTCATCGGCCACACGCGCCGGGGCGTCTCAACCCTTGTGTGAAGTTCTGCGTCTTCCGTGGTGCGGTGGGGTGCGGGTGCCCCTGAACTGTAGAACGTTGAACAAAACCCGACAACTAGCTGTAACTAGGCACATGTCACACGGATGGCCCAGTGTTTTCATACCACCCTATGGGGTGGTGAACTCTGGCCTTGGGGGCCTGACTTGTGACGCCCAGTTAAGTATAGTCTCGCCCGTCGAGGTGACTTGGCCTCTGCTTCGGGGGATGCATGTTGTGACCAGGGAGTGTGATGGCAAGCCCGGCTGACAGCGTCAGGGTCTGCGGGGGCACGGTGCGAGTCGTGGGATCGTCGACCCGCTCGTGGGCACCTGGCGCCGCCGCGTCGGATCGCGGGCACGTTCCCAACACGATGATCAGCACTGCCGCGGCCTGGAGAGGCAACTAGCCGTGGCGGTGTCGCACATGTCCGCCGCAGCGCAGGAAACAGGGATGCTCAACAACGACCCCGCTACCGGAACCGGCGCGGCCACCGAACCGGTTGCCGGTCGGTCCAAGACGTGGTGGCTGCGCAACTGGCGCCTCCGGTACAAGATGGCTGCCGTCCTGCTCGTCCCGACCCTGGCCGCGCTCGGCGTCGGCGGAATCCGGCTCTACGACGGCCTCGCCACCCAGTCGAGGCTGAAAACCATCGTCGAGCAGGTCGAACTCGGCGAGCAGGCCGCGAACCTGACCCACGAGCTGCAGCGCGAACGCGACTTCGCGATCGTCTTCACCACAGCCAACGGCGGCAGCGCGGGCACCGACTACGTCGCGCAGGGCCAGCGGGTCGACGCGGCGGTGCGGCAGCTGCAGGGCTTCGACCATCAGGTCGCGAGCTTCTCGCCGGAGGTCCGCGACGCCTACGAGCGCGCAGTGCACCGCCTCGGCAGCCTCAGCGGCCTGCGCGCCACCATCAACAATCGCTTCACCGGCCCGCAGACACTGGTCGCCTACAACTCGGTGCTCGAAGAGCTGCTGCAGATCAACCGGATGGTCGCCACCTCCGCGGTCAACACGCAGGTAAGCCAGACCGCCCGGGCCGCCGAAGCGCTCGGCCGGGCCAAGGAGCAACTCGCCCAACAGCGCTCGATCCTGCTCAGCGCGGGGATTCTCAACGGTTTCCTCACCGGGCAGGCCGACGCGGTCCGCGCCGCCAACGCGCGCTACGAAGCCGCTTTCACGGAGTTCGAGAACGCCGCCACCCCAGAGCAGCGCGCCCTCTTCGCGGCGCGCGTCGCCGGTGCCGAGGTGGACGATTCGGAGCAGATCGAGCAGACCGCGCTGATCGCGGCAGACCGCAAGGAAGCGGTGCACATCAACCCCCTCGAGTGGGGCACCCAGTCGGGCAAGCGCACCGACCTGGTCCGCTCGGTGGAGGAATCGGTGCTCACCGACTTCCACGACGACGCCCAGGAACTCGCCGACTCCGCCTGGTGGTCGCTGATCCGCGACTCCGCGCTGCTGTTGCTGCTGCTGGTGGTCGCCTTCGGTGTCGCAGCCTACATCGCGCGTTCGATGCTGCGCCCGCTGCGCATCCTCCGCTACGGGGCTCTGGAAATCGCGCAGAAGAGCCTCCCGGAAGCAATCAGCAAGGTCAACGAGAACCCGGGCAGCGCCAACCAGATCACGGTGCAGCCGGTGCCGGTGCACTCCGACGAGGAGATCGGGCAGGTGGCCCGCACCTTCGACGCTGTGCACCAGCAGGCGCTGCGGCTGGCTGCCGAGCAGGCGCTGCTGCGCAACAACGTCAACGACCTGTTCGTCAACCTGGCGCGCCGCAGCCAGACCCTGGTGCAGCGGCAGCTGGCCCTCATCGACCGGCTGGAGCAGGACGAGCAGGACCCCGACCAGCTGAGCAGCTTGTTCGAGCTGGACCACCTGGCTACCCGCATGCGCCGAAACAACGAGAACCTGCTCATCCTCGGCGGCACCGATCTGACCCGCCGGATGATGCGGCCGGTGCCGCTCAACGAGGTCCTCGGCGCGGCCGTGTCCGAAGTGGAGCAGTACGCGCGGGTCGCCGTGGTCGACGCGCCCGACCTGGCCATCCAGGGCCGGGTCGTCAACGACTTCGTGCACCTGGTTGCCGAGCTGCTGGAGAACGCGACGGTCTTCTCCAACCCGGACACCGAGGTCACCGTGCGCACCGCCTACCGCAGGCAGGAACTCGTCATCGAAATCCGGGACCGCGGCGTGGGCATCGACGCCAGCGAGATCGACGAGATCAACGATCGGCTCACCCGGCCACCGGAGATCGACGTCGCCGTGTCCCGCCGGATGGGTCTGTTCGTGGTCGGGCAGTTGGCCCGGCGCCACGACATCCGGGTCGAGCTGCACAACAACGACAACTTGGAAGGCGGCGTCACCGCGACGGTGCACCTGGCCGGCGAGTTCGTCCTCCAGCTGACGCCGGACGGCCCGCGGCCGATGCCCGACGTGCCGCGCGCCGCGCTCGCCGAGGAACGGCGCGAAGCGTACAGCGAGACCGGCACGCACCTCGGCCTGGCCGCGGCGTTCGGCGGTCGCGCCGCCGTGAGCCCCGACCGCGGTGTCGACCAGCCAACCGAGCGCCCACCGCTGCCGTCGAGGGCCGGCATCGAGCAGGCCACCGCGTTCACCCCGCAACCCCAGCAGGAAGAACCGGAACTCGAGGACACCGAGCTGTCGGCCCAGTACTCGGTGACCGTTTCCAGCGGCGATTCGTTCGGCGCCACAGACGTCCCGGAGTGGGAGGATGCGTCGAGGGCGCCCGCGGACGACGAGGTCCGCGCCGAGGAGTGGCCGAGCGAGGAGAACACCGAGAACCGGTTCTCGGAAGAATTCGACGGGCAGTGCGGAGCACCGGGTGACCCCGTCGGATCGGCGGACCTGTTCCGCAGCCCGTTCGAGGCCGAGAAGACTGCCTCGATGGAGTTCCTGGCCGGGCCGGATGAGCCCGCGAACAACGGCTTTGGACTGAATGGATCCGGGTCGGGCGGTGGCCTCTTCGGCACCGCGGACTCCGAGGGCGCCGCTGACAACGGAACCCGGCAGGAGCCGGTGCCGGAGGCCTGGGAGCAAGGGGAAGGCCCGGTTGAGGGCACCGAAGGCCAACCGCCGGCGTTCGCCGACGACGAGCCGAAGGAGGCCTCCTGGGACATGGACGATGCGCCGACGCAACGACTGCCGATCTACGAAGCCGTGCTTTCGCAGTGGTTCCGCGAGTCCGATGTGGACGATGCCCCGGTCGTGCCGGTCACCCCGGCGACCGACGTGCTGATCGAGCCGAGGCGACTGACCGAACAACCGCGCATCCCGGAAGAGCCCGTCGTCGACGAGGTGCCGCGCACCACGACACCGGATCCCGGCTGGGGCGCGGCCGACGACGGCTGGCGGGCCGCCGAGGCGCTGCTGCAGACCCAGCAGATCCAGGAGACTACCGCGGCTGGTCTGCCCAAGCGCGTGCCCAAGACGAACTTGGTGCCCGGCTCGGCCGCCCCGCGCGCCCCCCAGCCCCCCCGCCGCAAGCCCGCTGCCACCCGCTCGGCAGACGCCGTCCGCGGGCGGATGGCGAACTTCCAGCAGGGCGTCACACGGGGTAGGCATTCCAAGGCCGAACCGGTTTCCACTGAACCACCCCGCTCGAATCCGAGCCGTCCCGAGGAGCAGGAGTGAACGGGTCCGTGCAGCAACCGACGAGCAGCAACAGCTTCAGCTGGCTGATCACCGACTTCGTGCGTCGCGTCCCCGGCGTGGCGCACTCGGTCGTGGTCTCCGCCGACGGCCTGCTGCTCGCCGGGTCCCAGGGTTTGCCGCGGGACCGCGCCGAGCAACTGTCCGCGGTGGCCTCCGGGCTGGTCAGCCTCACCCAGGGCGCCGCGCGCTGTTTCGAAGCCGGCGAGGTCACGCAGACCGTCGTGGAGATGGAGCAGGGCTACCTGTTCCTGATGTCCATCAGCGATGGTTCCTGCCTGGCGGTGCTGGCCGCGCCGAACGCCGACATCGGCTTGGTCGCCTACGAGATGACCTTGCTGGTGGAGCGGGTCGGACGACAGCTCACCCCGGAACTGCGGGCGCAGCTGCAGGGCTTGGGGCATCGGTGAGTCCGGCTGGGCAGTGCTGAGGGGAGTTCGCCATGAGCACCGGTTCCGAGCCCAGCTGGGACGGAGACCTGTTCCGCCTCTACAACAAGCGGCTGAGCGCAGAGTCCTGGCAGGACGACTTCGTCGACAACGACGGTTCGGCCGGCCAGGGATCGGAGTCGATGGGCGGCTACGATCGGGCGCTGTTCGGCGGCCCGGGCGCGGACTTGTTCGGCTCCAGCTACAACTCGGTGCCCGAGGTCGCCGCCGGTCCCCGGCCGAACGACAGCGGCCCGCCGTCGGTGTCGATGCCGTCGATCTCGCCTATTTCCCAGTCCATGCCGTCGATCTCGCAGCCGATGCCGCCGATTTCCCAGTCCATGCCGTCGATCTCCGGATCGATGCCGGCGATCCCCAGCGTCGACCAGCAGGAGTCCGACAACCTCGACGGCGGTTCCCTGGTGCGGCCCTACGCCCGCACGCGCGGGCGCACCCGCACCGATTATGATCTTGCTATCGAAACGCTGGTGACCACCAGCGAACGCGGTCGCTCGCAGGCGACCCAGACCAGGGCCGAGCACCGCTCGATCTCCGAGCTGTGCCGGGAGGCCCGCTCGGTGGCCGAGGTGGCCGCGCACCTGCGCCTCCCGCTGGGGGTCGTCCGGGTGCTGATCGGCGACATGGCCGACACCGGTCTGGTTCTGATTCACGACAGTGGCATGGTCGTCGGTGGTCGGCCGTCCATGGAGTTCTTGGAAAGGGTGCTCAGTGGGCTTCGCAGGCTCTGATCCCCGATCGAATGCGGCCGGCCAGAAGACCTCGACGAAGATCGTGGTGGCCGGTGGTTTCGGGGTCGGGAAGACGACTTTCGTCGGCTCGGTTTCCGAGATCGTGCCGTTGACGACCGAGGCGGTCATGACCGAGGCCAGCGTCGGGGTCGACGACCTCAGCGCGACGCCGGACAAAGTCACAACCACGGTCGCGATGGACTTCGGCCGGGTCTCGCTGGCTTCGGACCTGATCCTGTACCTGTTCGGCACCCCGGGCCAGCACCGGTTCTGGTTCATGTGGGACGACCTGGTGCGGGGCGCGATCGGCGCGGTGGTGCTGGTCGACACCCGGCGGCTGGCGGACGCGTTCGCCTCGATCGACTTCTTCGACGACCGGGGCCTGCCGTACATCATCGCGGTTAACACCTTCGACGGCGTGTTGCACCACAGCCAGGAGGACATCCGCGAGGCGCTGACCATCTCCGCCTCGGTTCCGATGATCACGGTGGACGCCCGGAACCGCGAGTCCACCAAGCAGGCCCTGATCGCCCTGGTGGAACACGCAATGCGCCAACGCATGGCCACGGCGCATTGAGGTCGGATTTCCAGGCCCCTTTGTAGCGGTGTAGGTGCACCCTGCCCTGACCCCGGCCGCGGTGGCCCACGGCGGCCGGTCCCCGGATTCCAGCGCTGCCTTGCGTTTCTCGGCAAAACTGCGGAAGCAAGGTTCCCGCCGTTGGATGCCGGCGAGCGTTTCTCGGGGGTATGAGGCTTGTTCGGGACCTCGTTCAGCCTGGAGCTCCTGCTGGCGGCCCCCACGGGAGCGATCCAGCGCTGCCTCTAAAACGGGTGGCGGCCAACGGCCTGTTCGCTTCGGTAGGCGGCGCGAACGGATGCTCCGTTCGCTTCAACCAGTGCTCGCGGGCCGCGCGGCTTCAGCGGATGTTGGCGCCGTACACGCGGTCGACCGCCAGTGCTATCAGCACCCTTCGGTCGGGCACGATCACCGACCGGTACTCGTCCCAGTCCGGGCGCTCCCCGGCGGCCATTCGGTAGTACTCCACCAACGCCTCGACTTCGAAGGCCGCGGGGATCGGTTCCCGGGCCGGTGAGCGTCACCGTGCCCTCGGCCGTGGCCCACGCCCAGCCGTCGGAGCTGGTGACTTCCAGCGCGGCCTGCGGATCCCGGCGCAGGTTCGCCGTCTTGGCCAGGCCCTCGCGGATGCGAGTTTTGCCGGGTTGCTGCAGCTGCCCAACAGACTCACCGCCCCGGACCTGCGGTGGCGCTGAAAACCGTGGTGCAGCCGGGGATTCATTTGCGGGTGCCGGGCGGTCAGTCCTCGACGAGTGCGACGGACATGATCCGGTGCAGCGGGAAGTTGCCCAGCTCCTCGCTGCTGGTGTCGAAGCCCTGCAGGATTCCGCCGCCGACGCTCACCGGACGCACCACGCGCTGGCTCCGCACTCCGTGCGTGTCGACGAACCCCAGCCACACGCTCCGGCGCTGCCGCGCCGCGTCGCGCAGCAGCTGCAGTGTCGCCTCGGCGCTCGGCCGCCCGCGCTCGGGGCTCACGGCGCTGCCGCGCCGCGCCGCCCCGGCCCGGTCGCCGGCTCGCAGCTGCGCTACGAGCTCGCCGAGCTGCTCCGGGCTCGGCGCGGTGATTGCCACCGGCTGCGCCGGGCGACTTCTGCCGCGCACTCGCCGACCGCTCTCCCGGAGGTCGAGCACGTTGCCATCGGGGCCTTCGGCCACCGGGGCGAATCCGGCGACGCGGAGGACGGCGACGACGTCGGCCAGTGGTAGGGGGCTGACCAGAACGGTTGGGGCGATGCGGCGCAGTTCGAGTTCTTCGCTCTCGGGTTTGGCCAGGATTTCGGCCAGCAGCAGCGGATCGTCGCAGCGCAGGAAGGCTGCGGCGGTGCCCGCGCGGAGCCGTCCGTGGCGGCGGGCGACGTCGTCGATGAGGTAGGTCAGCGACTGCGGGATCGGGGTGCGGGAGCGGGTGCGCAACAGCGAGTGCAGGTCGTCGGCGGTGTGGCCGGCGTCGAGCGCGCGTCGGATGCTGCCTTCGCTGATCCGGTAAACCGTTGCGCTGCCTGCGGATTCGACGTCCGCGACGAGTTTCATCTCGCTGGCGAGGTCGGGTCCGAGGCGGCCAGGCGCGACGACGGTGAGGTCGGCCTGCACCAGGACGTGGTCCAGTGGTTCGGGGAGCGCGTCGGCGAGTTGCCGGGCCGCTTCGGCGGCGCCGTCGACGAGCAGGACGCGTCCGGCGGTGGTCAGCGCGTGCAGCGCGACGACGCCGAGGGCGGTTGCCTCGACGAGGGTCCATCGCACCAGGTCGTCGCGCAGCCGTCCGCCGCGGCGCGGGGCGCGCCAGCCGAGCACGGCGGCGACGTCGTCGGGCCGTGCGCCGTGTCCGCCCGGCAGTTCGTCTAGGTAGTCGAGGATGCGGCGGCGGTCCTTCGGCGCGAGCGGTCGGCGCAGGTCTTCGGACAGCGGGTTGAGCAGCCGGTCCTTCTCGTCGCGGGCGCCGATGAGGCCCGGGAGCCGGGTCAGGTCCAGCCAGGCATGGGCCAGGGTCGCCCAGCGCTGCTCGGGCGGGGAGGCCAGCCAGGTGTCGGACTGGATGGTGGGCACCCACTGGGGGTCCGAGCCCTCGCTGTTGGCGAGGAGGTTGGCCGCGACCGCGACCTCCACGAGAAGGCCCAGTCGGTTCTCGTCGATTTCGATGGTCTTGGCGGTGCGGCGCAGGTCGCGCACGCCGACGCCGCCGGAGCGCAGCACGTCCGGTGGTTCCTCGCCCCAGGCGGCGAGCAGCCCTTCGACGTGCCGCAGCAGCTCCAGCGCCGCGCCGCCACCAGTCTTGTCTACATTGGACTGCCCGGTGCCAGTGGTCAGGTCCGGGATCGGCTCTTCGGGCTCCACCTGGCCCATCGGGTGGTCGCCGCGCACGGCCAACGCGAGCTGGCGCGGCAGCTCGACGGTCTCGGCATCGCGCCGCAGCAGCAGCCCCTTGGCGAGCAGCCGTTGCACCGGGTTGGCCGCCTGCTCCAGCGGGACCTGCTTGGCGGCGTCCTTGGTGCGGCCGATCGGCGCGCCTTCGGCGAGCTTGCCGACCAACCGCCGCTCCTCCTCGTCGAGGTCGGCCAGCGCGGCCTTCGCTGCCGCCTCGGTGAGGTGCTCGGCGGGGCGCCCGAGCCCGGCGGGGAAGGTCGGGAGAGCCTCCCGCGCCGCCGTGGACACCGATAGCTCGGCGTCCTCGCCCCAGGCCAGCGCGAGGTCGCGCAGCTGCGTAACGGATCGGCGGACGCGTTCGACCGTGACGTCGCGGCCGAGAAGCCTGGCGACGGCGTCCAACGGCACCGGGGCGACGTCGGAGTCGAGCAGCACCAGCGCCTCGAGCGTGGCGTGAGCGAAGGAATCTAGGTCCTCGCAGGCCCGTGTGACAGACGAGCGCACTCCGACGCGCGTCGCGAGCACCGAGTGGTCGGCCGGCGGTGGGGTCGCGAGGTCGGGTCGCGCGCGCAGCAGGGCGACGAGCTGTTCGTCGCTGCGTGCCCGCAGCCAATCCGCCAGTGATGACATCCTCTCCACGATACCCAGCAGCCGCGCTGCGCCGACGTTCTCCGCCCCCGCCTGGTGAGAGATGCGTCGCACCGGATCGAGGTCCGCGCGTCGGTCCTAATGCCGCGGTTACGGACCTTGATCGGCCTATTGACCAGCATGCGCTCGCAGCCCACTATCCAGGCCGCCTCAATACCCGATACCCTCCATACCCGATCAACGTTGCTTGGTGCCGCACTAGTTGCGCTGCGCACCTTTGGGTGAGGTCCGGGCCCGGATCCGGCAAACTGGAAGTGCACCGTAGCCGGAATGCACAGGAGGAACGACGTGGCCGGCAAGACCAAAAAGGACCGCATTGACCCGTCTTGGCCGAAGGCCTCGGACGGCGATCACCCGGTAAGCGAGTTCCTGGCCGACAAGCAGGGCGCGTTGTCGCCGTTCGGGGACACTGCCTTCCCGCTCGGGCAGGACGCCGTTGCCTACGTCCACCCGGTCACCCGAATCAACAAGTGACCCTCCTGTCAAGGGGAACCGGTCGGTAACGGGACCGGACGTCGCTCACAGTCGGGAAAGTTTTAGGCTTTTTCGTGCTGGGTGAAGTTCTGGTCGCTTAGCGGGTCCGAAGGGCTTGCATCCCGGATGGCGATCTGCTCTGGCGGCCCGCGGGCCGCCGGGTACCGCACCCGCCAAGTCCATAGCCGATCAGCTCGACAGGGGTGTGCCATGCCGGTTCCAGGCCCGGGTTATTCGATCACCGTTCGCGTCGAGGCCCCGCCGTCGACGACCGCTGCGGGTGACCTGACGAGCGCGATCGGTCGTGCGGGCGGCGTCATCACGGCGTTCGACGTCGTCGAGTCGCACGCCGACCGCATCGTCGTCGACATCACCTGCAACGCGCTGTCGGCCGACCACGCCAACGACCTCGCCGAGGTTCTCGGCGCCCTGCCCGGCGTCCGGGTGCGCAAGATCTCCGACCGGACCTTCCTGGTGCACCTCGGCGGCAAGATCGAGGTCAACTCGCGGGTCGCGCTCAACAACCGCGACGACCTCTCCCGCGCGTACACCCCTGGCGTGGCCCGGGTGTGCACCGCTATCGCGGACAACCCCGAGGACGCCCGCCGGCTGACCATCAAGCGCAACGCGGTCGCGGTGGTCACCGACGGTTCCGCCGTGCTCGGGCTGGGCAACATCGGCCCGGAGGCCGCGTTGCCAGTCATGGAGGGCAAGGCCGCGCTGTTCAAGAAGTTCGCCGGCGTCAACGCCTGGCCGGTCTGCCTGGACACCCAGGACACCGAGGAGATCATCCGCGCCGTCGAGCTGATCGCCCCGGTCTACGGCGGCATCAACCTGGAGGACATCGCAGCCCCGCGTTGCTTCGAGATCGAGGCTCGGCTGCGGGAGAAGCTGAGCATCCCGGTCTTCCACGACGACCAGCACGGCACCGCGATCGTGGTGCTTGGCGCGCTGCGCAACGCGCTGCGCGTGGTGAACAAGGACATCACCGACTGCCGCATCGTGGTGTGCGGCGTCGGCGCCGCCGGTTCGGCCATTATCCGCCTGCTGCAGCACAAGAAACCGGCCGACATCATCGCCGTCGACATCAACGGCATCGTCCACGCCGGTCGCGGCGACAGCGACCCGAACCTGCGGTCCATCGGCGCGTCCACCAACAAGGACGGCCGCAGCGGCACGCTGTCCGACGCGGTCCGCGAGGCGGACGTGTTCATCGGCGTGTCCGCGCCGAACCTGCTCAGCTCGGACGATGTGGCGTCCATGAACTCCGACGCGATCGTGTTCGCGCTCGCCAACCCCGACCCGGAGATCGACCCGCTGGAGGCGCAGAAGCACGCCACCATCGTCGCGACCGGACGCAGCGATTACCCGAACCAGATCAACAACGTGCTGGCCTTCCCGGGCGTATTCCGCGGTCTGCTGGACGCGCACGCGCACAAGATCACCGACGAGATGATGCTGGCGGCGTCGAACGCGATCGCCGACGTCGTGGACGGGGAGCGGATCAACGCGTCGTTCATCGTGCCGAGCGTGTTCGACTCCGCGGTGGCCCCGGCGGTCGCGGAAGCGGTGAAGAAGGCCGCGATCGCGTCGAAGGAGGGCGACCCGGCTTCGCAGGGCGGCTCCTCCCTGCCCTGGTCCATGGTCGAGGACATCGAGTATTGATCGAACGGGGGCCGTGAGTTTCTTGGGCAGCTGTGGCGACCAAAAAGACTCACGGCCGGCGTGAACAGCCCGAACGCGCAGTCCGGGAAGCCGTGCCGCGGTGATTTCCGCAACCCCCGGCAGGTCTAGGCTCGGGGCATGGCGCAGGATGAGCTCACGCATGTCGACGAGGCGGGCGCGGCTCGCATGGTCGACGTCTCCGGAAAGCAGCCCACCGCCCGCACCGCTGTCGCCAGCGGCGTGGTGCGCACGACTGCCGAGGTGATCGCCCTGCTGCGCCGCGACGGGCTGCCGAAGGGCGACGCGATCGCCACCGCCCGGATCGCCGGGATCATGGCCGCGAAGCGGACCCCGGACCTGATCCCGCTGTGCCACCCGATCGCGATCTCCGGCGCCAAGGTCGAACTCGTGCTCGGCGAGGCCGAGGTGCGGATCTCCGCGACGGTGAAGACCACCGACCGCACCGGCGTCGAGATGGAGGCGCTGACCGCGGTCGCCGGGGCGGGGCTGACGCTGCACGACATGATCAAGGCCGTCGACCCGGCCGCCGTGCTCGACGCAGTCCAGGTGGAGCGCAAGGAGGGCGGCAAGACCGGCACCTGGACCCGCGACGCCTGATCCAGGTATCCGCGATTTCCATTGCGCGTTTCCAGCCTCTTCTTGCGTTGCGGTGCGGGTAGCGGAACCTCGGCGGCCTTCTCGACTCCGAGCTCCCGGACTTGCATGACCGCGGCGTCCGGCCTGTCCTCGCGAGAAGGCCGCCGAGAACCCGTGGCGGTGCATGCCGCGAGGGTGGGCTATGTGCCTTCGGAGCATGCGACGACCTCGCGTCGTGGGACTCCAGGTGTCGCGGCTGCGAAGCCGCCAGGATGAAAAAAACTCAAGTGAAATTGCGGAGCGGCGCCGGTGCCGCCTACTGCGGACCGGGCGGGGTTGAGGCGGTGCCGGCCGGTCGCGGAGGATGGCACCTGCGGCGGCCAATCGGATGGGCGCGAAACACACGGGAGGTCTCCATGACGAGGACAGCGCGAGTGATCGCCGCGTCCAACCGCGCCGCGGCCGGCGTATACCCCGACCGCACCGGTCCGGTGATCGTCGATTGGCTGCGCGGGCGCGGCTACGAGACCCCCGACCCCGTCGTGGCGCCCGACGGCGACCCGGTGGGGGAGGAGCTGCGCCGCGCGGTCGCCGACGGCGCGGACGTCGTGATCACCACCGGCGGCACCGGCATCAGCCCGACCGACCGCACACCCGAGGTCACGGCGGCGGTGCTCGACTACCCGATCCCGGGGCTGGCCGAGGCGATCCGCTCGGCAGGCCTGCCGGAGGTCCCGACGGCGGTGCTTTCCCGTGGGCTGGCCGGGGTCAGCGGCCGAACGTTGATCGTGAACCTGCCGGGCTCGCGCGGCGGCGTCAAGGACGGGCTCGGCGTGCTGGACGGAGTCCTGGAGCACGCCGTCGACCAGCTGCACGGCGGCGACCACGCGGTGCCGAACCGCGTGGTCGCGGACGTCCTGCGGGCCGATGTGACCGATCAGGTGATCGACATCGAGGACCTGGCCCGCTCGGTGGAGCACAGCGCGGCAGGCGCAGTGGTGACCTTCGGCGGGGTGGTCCGCAACCACGACGGCGGGCGCGGCGTACGCGAGCTCGAATACGTCGGGCACCCCAGCGCATCCGACGTGATCGCCGAGGTCGCGCAGGACATCGCGGCCCGGTTCGAGGGGGTTCACGTTATCGCGGTGTCGCATCGCATCGGCCTGCTCAAGATCGGCGATGTGGCGCTCGGATGCGCGGTGGCGGCGGAACACCGCAGGCAGGCGTTCAGCGCCTGCTCGGAGCTGGTCGACGAGGTGAAGCGGCGCCTGCCGATCTGGAAGCGCCAGGTCTTCGACGACAACACCGAAGAATGGGTCAACTGCCCGTAATCACATTTTCAGAACTCATCTGACCAATACGCGGCGCCGGCGCGGTCCGTCGCGGCAGGCGGTGAGTTGAGCCGAGCTCACGGAACGGTCCTTGGATTCTCCCGGAGCAGGCGGCTTCTGACGTTCCGCCGCCCGCACCGCAAAGGAGCGACCCGGGAATGCCGGAACCCCCGCCGCCGGGGGTTTGCGGTGGGGGTTCCGAGAGGTGCGGAGCACGTGCCGTGTCGGGGGTACGACACGTACTCCTCGCCGACCGGACTGGCCGGTCGACCAGATCATTTGATGTCGAGCTGCTGACCGGGGAAGATCAGGTCCGGGTCGCTGATGATGTTCGAGTTGCGCTTGGCGATTTCCTGGAAGGTGACGCCGAACTTCTCGCCGATCGCGCTCAGGGTGTCGCCGATCTTGACCGTGTAGTCCGCGCCGCTGATCTTCACCGCCGGCTTGGGGGTGGCCGTTTGGGGCTTGACCTTGGTCTCGGTCTGCTTCGGCGTGGTGGTCTTGACGGGCGTGGTGGTCTTGACGCTGACCTGTGTGCCGCCGGTGGTCCAGTTGAGCTTGGCGGTGCAGCCGGGCCACGCGTTGGGGCCCTGCGCGGCGAGGACCTTCTCGGCGACGGCGATCTGCTGCTCGCGGGTCGCCTGGTGGGCGCTGCCGGCGTACTGGGTGCCGCCGAAGGCCGTCCAGGTCGACGCGCTGAACTGGAGTCCGCCGTAGTAGCCGTTGCCGGTGTTGATGCTCCAGTTGCCGCTGCTCTCGCACTGGGCAAGCCTGTCCCAGTTCGGGGCGTACGCCGCGTTGGCTGGGGCTGCGATCGCGATCGGGGTGGCGACCACAGCGCCGGCGACGGCGACGCGGGCGATGGTGCGGCCGGTATTCGAAGGTTTCCGGTGCTTGCCGTTGTAGCGAGCCATGTTCCTCTCTCCTGCCGCGCCTGCGAGGTGAGCTGTCGGGTTCGGGCTGAGAGGCAGCCCGGCCGGCTCGGGGGGAACCGGCTTCACCCCTAGGGCTTCGGGGAGCCCGGGTGTTGGGTCCCCCGCCCCTGTCCGGTGTTCTTCGTTTCGGGGTCTGAAGCCCGCCGGACAGGGTTCGGCGCTGCGAGCTTCCGTTCCTTGCTGATCGGTTCGGGGCCGACCGAGGAGCGACTCTACGTAACCAAGACGGAGATCGGAAACCTGAGATCATGTGACGCTGATCACAGTAACAGTGGGGGTAGGTGCTTCGATCCGGGATATTTGCGCTGATCAGAGCGTCGTTATCAAGTCGTTTCCGGGACGATATCGATCACCGACAGTGAGTCGTGGGTCACCTCGTTGCCTCCTCCGGGCAACGCTCGTCGCAGTGGTTCACGGCGCCGTCGGCTTCTCTCCGCTCTCGCCCGGGCGTGCCGGGACACAGTCGAGACGATCGCGAGGGGGGTTCGTATCGGTGCGCAGGGTAGTGATCTATGTCGCTAGATCAGGGACTGTTAAGGCTGTCGAAGGACGCGGCTGTGGAATCAAGATCGACATGGTTCAGAGCGATATCAAAATGTCACCTGAGTGAGTGTGCACGACACGCCGACGCATGTTGTATTCGCGTGCGCGCGCACGCCCGCGCGCGCAGTAATGTTCAGTGTCGGTCCGCAAGGACTCGGAGGTCCGGTTCAGCCGCCCGCGAACGGCGGGAGGACGTCCAGCGTCGCGTCGTCGAAGACCTCGACGGTGCGGTCTCGGACGGCGACGCCGTCGAGCAGGAAGCTGCACGCCGGCAGCACATTCGACAGCTTCTCGTCGTGCAAGTTCAGCGCGGCGGCGATGACGTCCGCAGCGGTCACCGCGGCACCGTCCGGCCGCGCGACGCGCACCGTTTCCTCCGGGACACCGGCGGCCGCGCGGGCGCCTGCGAAGTACCTCACCTGCACCGCGACGGTCCTGGCCTGGTCCGGCAGCGCCGTCATCCGCTCAACCTCCGATAGCGCTCATCGGCCGGGCCGGCTGGGCGAACTCGCCCGAGTCCATGCCGTGCCCCGCGGCCTTCGCCCACATCGTCTCCTGCCACAACCGGATCAGTTCGGTGTCGTCCGCCCCGGCGCGCATCGGCCCGCGCAAGTCCGTCTCGGTCGTCGAGAACAGGCACGAGCGCAACTGGCCGTCGGCGGTCAGCCGGGTCCGGTCGCACGCCGAACAGAACGGCCTGGTCACCGAGGCGATCACGCCGACCGTGGCTGGCCCGCCGTCTACCAGCCAGCGCTCAGCGGGGGCCGAGCCCCGTTCGGCGACGTCCGGAGTGAGGTCGAACTCGGCGCTGAGCCGGTCCAGGATCTCCTCGGCGGTGATCATCTGCTCGCGGTCCCAGTCGTGCTGGGGGTCGAGCGGCATCTGCTCGATGAACCGCAGTTGGTAGCCACGTTCGATGCAGAACCGCAGCAGGTCGCAGGCCTCGTGATCGTTGATCCCACGCATCAGCACCGCGTTGACCTTGACCGGTTCCAGCCGCATCGTCTTCGCCGCGGCGAGCCCGGCGAGCACGTCGTCGAGGCGGTCGCGGCGGGTGAGCCGCTTGAACACGTCGCGGTCGAGGGTGTCCAGTGAGACGTTGACCCGGTTCAGCCCGGCCCGCACCAGGGGTTCGGCGTAGCCGCCGAGATTGATCCCGTTGGTGGTCAGCGATGTTTTCGGGTGGCCGGGCAGGACAGAGGTCGCCGCGATGATGTCCACCAGGTCCTGCCGCAGCAGCGGCTCGCCACCGGTGAAGCGCACCGTGTTGACGCCGAGTTCCTCGACGGCGATGCGGATCAGCCGGTTCATCTCGTCGGTGTCGAGCAACTCCGCGCGCTTCAACCACGGCAAGCCCTCGGCGGGCATGCAGTAGGTGCAGCGCAGGTTGCACTTGTCGATCAAGGAGACGCGCAAATCGGTGGCCACGCGACCGAACCTGTCCACCAGTTGGGGCGTGTCCGGACGTGCGGACATATCGATCGTGCGGCGCACGAGCGGGATTCCTAAGTCCACCGCGGTCACCCCACGACCCTAGCGCGTAGCGGCGGGGTATTTCGACGCGCGAGCGGTTTTGTGCGGATCCGCCTAGCAGTTCGACGGGGAAGCTGACGCGGCCAGAGGAAGGCACAAACCCAGCGCAAGATCCTGATCAGCGGTCATATTCCCTGGTTTTTCCCGCATCTGCGGAAGTATTGTTTCGGCTGTGCCGCACTATCGGATTTCTGAGGCCGCCGGGCTGCTCGGCGTCAGCGACGACACGGTGCGCCGGTGGATCGAGGGCGGGCAGCTGCCCTCGAATCGGGACTCCGCCGGTCGGCGCACCGTCGACGGCGCCGCGCTCGCCGAGTTCGCCCGTGCCCAGGCGCGCTCGACGCCGGATCCCTCCGGCATCGGCCGCTCGGCGCGGAACCGGTTCGTCGGGCTGGTCACCGAGGTGGTCTCGGACCGGGTCATGTCGCAGGTGGAGATCCAGTGCGGCCCGCACCGGATCGTCTCGCTGATGAGCACCGAGGCGGTGCACGAGCTCGGGTTGGTGCCCGGGGCGCTGGCGGTTGCCGTGGTCAAGTCGACCAACGTCGTGGTGGAAACACCGGGAGAGGGATGATGGCGAAGCTCAGGATGATCGTCGGTGCGCTGGTTGCGCTCGTGCTGCTGGCCGGGTGCGGGCAGGCCGGGCAGCAGTCCCAGCCGCAGCGCATGGTGACAGTGCTCGCTGCGGCATCCCTCACCGAGTCCTTCGACGAGCTCGGCACGCGGTTCACGCAGCAGCACCCCGATGTGCGGGTGCAGTTCGACTACCAGGGCTCGTCGACGCTGGCCGAGCAGATCAGCCAGGGTCGCGCCGCGGACGTTTTCGCCTCGGCGGACACGAAGAACATGGACAAGGTGCGCGACCTGGTCGGCCAGCCGGAAACGTTCGCGACGAACCAGTTGACGATCGTGGTCCCGCCGGGCAACCCGGCCCACATCGCCTCGCTCGCCGATCTCGCCGCGCCCGGCCGGACCGTCGTGGTCTGCGCGCCGCAGGTGCCGTGCGGCTCGGCCACGCAGAAGGTGGCGCAGGCTTCCGGCGTGCGGCTGAACCCGGCCAGCGAGGAGAACGACGTGAAGTCGGTGCTGCAGAAGGTCGTTGCGGGGGAGGCGGATGCCGGGCTCGTGTACGTCACCGACACGAAGGCGGCCGGGGCCCAGGTGCAGGCGGTTGACTTCCCGGAGGCGCAGCAGGCGGTCAACACCTATCCGATCGCGACGATCGGGGCCGCGCCGGAGAAGCAGCTGGCCGCGGAGTTCATGGCGTTCGTGCGCGGTCCGGTCGGCCGCGAGGTCCTCGGCCAGCACGGTTTCGGTACCCCGTGACCAGGCGATCACCGCAATTTCAATGGAAATCGGACCTTAGATTTCCTTTGAAATTGCCGACGACCCAGGTGCCGGTGGTGCTTTGGGTGCCTGCGGTGCTCGCGCTGGCGCTCGTGGTCCTGCCGGTCCTGGGGCTGCTGCCCCGCGTCGACCCGGCACGCCTGCCGGCGCTACTGCTCAGCCCCGCCGCGCTCGACGCCCTGCGGCTGTCGATGATCACCGGGCTGATCTCCACCGGGCTGTCCCTGGTGCTGGGCGGACCGCTGGCGCTGGTGCTGGCGCGGTCCCGGATGCGCGGACTGCGCGTGTTGCGGGCGTTCGTGCTGTTGCCGCTGGTGCTTCCGCCGGTCGTCGGCGGCCTCGCGCTGCTTTACCTGCTGGGGCGCACCGGCCCGCTCGGGCATTTGCTCGACACCGTGGGCATCCGCCTGCCGTACACGACGGCGGCCGTGGTGCTGGCGCAGACGTTCGTCGCGATGCCTTTCCTCGTGATCGGTCTGGAAGGCGCGCTGCGGACCGCGGGCGGGCGCTACGAGCAGGTCGCCGCGACGCTCGGCGCCAGGCCCTGGTTGACGTTCCGGCGGGTCACCGTGCCGCTGCTGCTGCCCGCGCTGGGGTCGAGTCTGGTGCTGACCTTCGCACGGGCGTTGGGGGAGTTCGGTGCGACGATCACCTTCGCCGGTAGTTTGCAGGGCACCACCCGGACCCTGCCGCTTGCCATCTACAACACGGCTCCCTCCGATGTGGACGCTGCGGTGGCGATGTCGTTGCTGCTGGTGGTGGTCGCGTTGCTGGTCATCGTGGTGGCCCGGCCCAAGGCGGTGGAAGGACGGCTGTGAGCGGATTGCGGGCCGACATCGAGTTCCGGCGCGCCGATTTCATGCTGCGCGCGGAGTTCGTGGTGGCGCCCGGCGAGGTCCTCGCCGTGCTCGGGCCGAACGGGGCGGGCAAGTCCACGCTGCTGTCCGTGCTGGCAGGGCAGCTGGTGCCGCATCGGGGGCAGGTCGAGCTGGACGGCGCGTCGTGGCTGGACACCGAGCGCGGGATCAACGTGCCGACGCACCGCCGGGGCGTCGGGCTGCTCGCGCAGAACGCCCTGTTGTTCCCGAACCTCACGGCCCTGGAGAACGTAGCCTTCGGCCCGCGCGCGGCTGGCGTCCGCAAAGCGGAGGCCCGGGAGCTCGCCGGCCGCTGGCTGTCTGAAATGGATGTTTCGGGCCTAGCGGCGCGCAAGCCGGGGCAGCTATCGGGCGGTCAGGCGCAGCGCGTGGCGCTGGCCCGGGCGCTGGCGGCCAACCCGCAGCTGCTGCTGCTCGACGAGCCGTTGGCGGCGCTCGACGTCGACGCGGCCCCAGCCATGCGCGGGCTGCTGCACCAAGTGCTGCGCCGGCAGGAGAAACCGACCGTGTTGGTCACCCACGACGTGCTGGACGCGGTTGTGCTGGCTGACCGGCTGCTTGTGCTACTCGACGGCTGCATCGTCGAGCAGGGCCCGACCCGCGAGGTGCTGGCCCGGCCGAAGGAGGCCTTCACGGCGCGGGTGGCCGGGCTCAACCTGGTGCCCGGGGTGGCCGCGGCGGACGGCATCTCGTTCGTGGACGGCGCGATCAGCGGCCGGATCGCCGAGGCGCTGGAGCAGGGCGAATCCGCCGCTGCGGTGTTCGCACCGTCGGCCGTCGCCGTGCACCGCGAGCGACCGAACGGCAGCCCGCGCAACGCGATCCCGGTGCGGTTGGCGGCGCTCGAACCGCGCGGCGACGTCGTTCGGGTGCGCGGCGTGGCGCGGGACTGCTCGTTGGCCGCCGACGTGACCCCAGCGGCCGTCGCCGATCTGCGGCTCACCCCGGACGACGAGGTCTGGTTCGTGGTGAAGGCCGCCGAAGTAGCCATCCACCCCACCTCCGGTGGATCATCGGGGGCGTGACTGAGCGATCCCCCTGGACGTACCTGATGGACATGGACGGCGTGCTCGTGCACGAAGAGCACATGGTGCCGGGCGCGGACACCTTCCTAACGGCCCTGCGCGACAACGACATCCCGTTCATGGTCTTCACCAACAACTCGATCTACACCCCGCGTGACCTGCGCGCCCGCCTGCAGCGAACCGGGCTCGACGTCCCCGAGGGTGCGATCTGGACCTCCGCGCTGGCGACCGCGCAGTTCCTGGAGAAGCAGCGGCCCGGCGGCTCGGCCTACGTGGTCGGCGAGTCGGGGCTGACCACCGCGCTGCACAACATCGGCTACGTGCTGACTGACCGCGATCCGGACTACGTCATCCTCGGCGAAACCCGCACCTACAGCTTCGAGGCGATCACCAAGGCGATCCGGCTGGTCGAGGCGGGCTCGCGGTTCATCGCCACCAACCCCGATGAGAAGGGGCCGAGCCGGGAGGGCACGCTGCCTGCCACCGGTGCCGTCGCCGCGCTGATCGAGCGGGTGACCGGCCGCGCGCCCTACTACGTGGGCAAGCCGAACCCGCTCATGATGCGGTCGGCGCTGCGCCACCTGGGCGTGCATTCGGAGAGCACCCTGATGATCGGGGACCGGATGGACACCGACGTCCGCTCCGGGCTGGAGTCTGGTCTGCAGACGATCCTGGTGCTGTCCGGGATTTCCAACGAGAACACCGCGGAGCTGTTCCCGTACCGGCCGACGAAGGTGGTCAACTCGATTGCCGACCTCACCGGCCACGTCCTGGACCCGTTCAAGGCCTGAGGCGGCGGGCACCCGCGGCCTCAGCGGACGCGGGTGCCCGGTCCATGATCACCCGCATACCCGAGTCGCCGGCCCGCCGCTGACGTTCGTGGGACTGCGCCCGGATGGTCGGGGGACGTCCATGCGCCGGACGTCACCGGACGCGCATGAACGCGTACGGATCGTCGGCGTCGACGATGCGCTTGCCCAGCGGCATCAGCGAGACGGGCACGAGCTTGAAGTTCGCGATGCCCAGCGGGATGCCGATGATCGTGACGCAGAGGGCGAGGCCGGTGAAGATGTGCCCGAGCGCCAGCCACCAGCCGGCCAGCAACAGCCAGATGATGTTGCCGATGGCGGCGAACGCACCCGAGGCCGGCTCGTCCACCAGCCGCCGGCCGAACGGCCACAGCGCGAAGTTGGCCATCCGGAAGGACGCGATGGCGAACGGGATGCCGATGATGGTGATCGCCAGCAGGACCCCGGCGAACGCGTAGCCCACCGCCATCCAGAACCCGCACAGCACCAACCAGATGATGTTCAGCAACAACCGCATGCCTATACGGTGCCAGCCCGGCGCCCGCCCCGCCGAACCCCTGTGCCACCCGCACCGCCACCAGGACGAGTCTGGAAGCAGCCCCGATGGCAGCCCAAGGTGCTCAAGCCCTTGACCAGGTGCAACGGTGCGGTTCAGGCGAGGAGTTCGCCGCGTAGGACCGTGACGGCCCGGCCTCGGAGTCCGACGCGGTGCCCGCGCAGGGCCATCTCGACGATGCCGCCACGCCGGGATGCCTGCTCGCCGACGAACGTCGTGTCGTGCTCGTCGCGCCCGAGCTGCACCGCCCACCAGTTCGCCAGCAGGCAGTGCGCCGAACCGGTTACCGGGTCCTCCGGGATGCCGACCTGCGGGGAGAACACGCGGCTGACGAAGTCGATTCCGGGCCTGTCGCCGGGCGCGGTGACGATCACCCCGGCCGACTGGATTTCCGCCAACGCCTCGAAATCCGGCCGCACCGCGCGGACTTCGGCGGCGGACGCGGCGAGCGTGAGCACCTTGGTCTCGCCCTGAGCGGCCTCTTCGATGGTGATGCCGGGCAGCCCGGCGGCAAGCGCCTCGGGTGGCTCCACCGGCTCGGCGCGGTCGACGGGGAAGTCCATCTCGATCCAGCCGTCGGCCTGCGCGGTACAGGTGAGCACTCCGCTGCGGGTGTCGAAGCGCTGGTCGCCGCCGAGCACGTGCGCGGTGGCGAGGGTGGCGTGCCCGCACAGCGGCACCTCGGTTATGGGGGTGAACCAGCGCAGCGGTTTCGGCTCGTCGCCCGGCCCACCGACCACGGCGAACGCGGTCTCGGAGTGCTGCAGCTCGGCGGCGACCGCCTGCATCCACTCGACCTCGGCAGGAGCGTCCAACGGAAACGACCCCGGCGGGGTTTCCGGAGAACGCGCTGTCGGTAAAGGAGTCCACGACGAAGGCACGCACATTTGAACCCTATGCAACCGCATGCGGCGTCGTCATCTCGTCTGCCCGGCCAAAGGAATCCCGAATCCGACGACGGTCACCGCTGTTCGTGGTGAGCTCGGCAGCAGTGGGGGCGTCGGTGGCGTGCAGGCGAACAGTTTCGTGCCCGATGCGTCCATCGTGGCCAGCTTGACGCAGTCGAAGGTGAGTCAGCCGACACGAGGGTGGTCGAAACACCCGGCGGCTGCTGCCGAACTCGGGGATGTCCTGATTTGCCACCCCCCGCCCAGGCGTTCGCCGTCGGGTCAACCTGCTTGTGCAGTGCTGGTGTCAATGTTGTTGTTGGTGCAGAACGCTCCGGCACGTCCTCGGCACCTGGCTGGACGGGCAGGAGGTGCACCGCTGCGCCGACCTCGCTGCGCTAGTCGGTGTGCAAGGCGACATCGAAGGCATGACCCTCTACGCGGGGCAGGCTGCTGCGCTGGTGTGCAGGACCCAGCCCGCCGCCGACATCGCCGCCGACACACCGAGGCCGAAGCTGCTCGGGCGCTGGCCCGCCTCACCCCCTGAGCAGCTGCCGAGAAGTTGGAGGTGACGGGCGCCTCGCACCGGGCGAACCGGCCGCACGGATTGCGGTTCGCGCGACACAGACGCCCGGATGTGGTGTTCTCGCAGGAAAACGCCGCCTCCCGAGCCCGCCGCCGCTAGGCACCGGTCCGCGCCCAAGTCGCCGTTTGGCGCAGACGTGAGAAGGTGCACTGCAGTCCGGGAATCAGCCCTTGCCGTCGAGCTTGGCGAGTTCGGCGGCGTCTTCGGCGCCGAACTGGTTCTCCAGCTGCTCCGGGGAAGCGTCGACGTCGATCTGGGCCAGCGGCACGCCGCGGGCGCTGGAAATCGCGCCGAGGCGACGGGTCGCGCGGTCCGAGGCGTAAGCCGTGAGTTCATCCATGTCCAGGTCGAAGGGCAGCACCTCGGGCGCGTCCTCCGGCTTCCACTGGACCTGGGTGATGGCGTGCGGCAGTAGCCGGCCCATCTGGTCCTGCACCACGTCCCAGTTGCGCTCGTCGGCGGCGACGTGGCGGCGGCAGGTGAACGTGCCCCACGCCATGTGGCGGCGCTCGTCGTCGCCGATGCGCCGGATGGCCTCCTGCATGCCGGGCAGGATGCCGCGGCTGACGCAGATCTTGTGCCAGGCGTAGTAGCCGGTCAGGGCCAGCGTGCCCTCCACGACGTGGTTGTAGGTGACCGACGCGCGTACCTGGTTCTCCGGGCTGGGGTCGTCGTGCAGCGCGTGCAGCGACTCGGGCAGTGCCCGGTAGAAGATCTCGCGGTAGCCGGGGTTCGCCTCGACGAGCCCGTGCAGGTCTTCGGTGAGTTCGATCGCGTCCATCCAAAGGCGGAACACCTGGGTGTGCTTGGCCTCTTCGAAAACGAACTGGGTCAGGTACATCTCGTCGCCGAACCGACCCTCGGCGGCCATCGCGGCCACGAACGGCTGGAGGTCCTGGGTCACGGCCTCTTCGCCGGCGATGAACTGCGCGCAGAGGCCGGCCACACTGCGTTGCTCGTACTCGTTGAGCCGCTGCCAGTCCTCGGTGTCCTTGCTGAAGTCGATGTCGGCGGGGTTCCAGAAATTGGAGTTGCCCTTGTTGAACAGGCGCAGCGGCAGCGAGTCCCAGTTCAGTCCGCTGGCCCGAAGGGTGTGGAAGCCTTCGCGATGGGCGGGGTGCGCGGTGGTGCTCGTCATTGAACGACTCCAGCTCGCCGGAATGTGAGAAATATTACGACATGGTTTTCGGTACTGCATAGTTTCGGGTCAAGGGTTTCGGAGTCGGGCGGCGAGTCCGCTCGCACGTAGGGTGACGCGCGTGGCAGAACAGCACAGCGCCCCGACCGTCGGTTTCGACCTGGACATGACTCTGATCGACCCGCGCCCCGGGATGGTGCGCGCCATCGAAGCACTGAACGCGGAGTTCGCGTTGTCACTGGACGGCGAGGCCTTCGCCGCGCACCTGGGGCCGCCGCTGGCCGACACGATGCGCGGATACGGCTTCGACGAGCCGATGGTCGAGCGGCTGGTGAACCACTTCCGCGAGATCTACCCGTCGGTGGTGGTCGGGGTGACCGAGCCGATGCCGGGTGCCGCGCGAGCGCTGGACGCGGTCCGCAAGGCAGGCGGGCGCACGCTGGTGATCACCGGGAAGTACGAGCCGAATGCGGCCTTGCACCTCAAGGCGTTCGGCTGGGACGTCGACCTGCTCGCCGGCGACGTCTTCGCTGCGGCGAAGGGCGAGGTTCTGCGAGAGGAGGGCGCGACGATCTACGTCGGCGACCACCTCGGCGACATCGTTGGCGCGAAGACCGCGGGAGCGGTCGCCGTCGGCGTGGCCACCGGCCCCTACGGCGTCGACCAGCTGGTGGAAGCCGGTGCCGACGTCGCGCTGCGCGACCTCACAGAGTTCCCGGAGTGGCTCGCGCAGCACGCCCGGTCGTGCTGAGGCGCCTGGAGGAGTAGGAGGCGATTTCGCGCAGAATCGCCGACTCGGGACCCTTGCGCCGGGACCCATGTGCCAGGCGTGGTCCCGCATGGCGGATTCAGCGCCTGCGGTTGCGGAAAATGGTCGCAACCACGCCGAGGATCAGGCCAGCCGGGCACAGCAGGGTGGCGAGGTTCAGCAAGATCGGCAGGTTCTGGTAGCCGGCGGCGGCCAGCCCGAAGATCATGATGATCGCCAGTAGGCCCAGCCCGAACAGGGCCATCGAGACCGGGAGCACTGCGGATCTGGACGTTGCACTAGCCATGCTGAGCAGCGTATTCACGGACTGAGCCGGGTGCCGCAGCGGGCCTTGGTCAATAAGGCCGAGTGTTATCGGCTGGTTACGCGGTACGCTTGGCGTGACGCGTCCCGGCGCGCCCAACTGTGTGGCGTATTCGGGGCGCTTTCGTCGTGCCGGGGTCGTTCGGTCCCGCTCGGCGGAGAAGACAAGGACGACCGAGGACCCGGAGACCGGGCCAGCGCATTCGACAGGGAACGGTGAGGACAGTGCCTACCGGCAGGGTCAAGTGGTTCGACGCGGAGAAAGGCTTCGGCTTCCTGACCCAGGACGGTGGGGAGGACGTTTACGTGCGGTCCTCCGCGCTGCCGTCCGGCGTGGACGCGCTCAAAACCGGCCAGCGCGTCGACTTCGACATGGCGCAGGGGCGCCGCGGTCCGCAGGCTCTCAAGGTGCAGCTGCTGGACCCACTGCCGTCGGTGGCGGAGGCGCGCCGCCGCCCCGTCGACGAACTGCACGGCATGGTCGAGGACATGATCAAGCTCCTGGAGCTGAAGGTCCAGCCCGACCTGCGCCGCGGTCGCTACCCGGACCGCAAGGTGGCCAAGCGCATCGGCGAGGTCGTGCGCGCGGTCGCCCGCGAGCTCGATCCAGGCAACTGACGAACGTCGCGGAGGCCGGGCGCATCGCGGTGCGCCCGGCTTCTTTATGCCCTTCGGCGGGTGTTCGTCGTGGTCGGTCGGCAGATCCGGCGAGGGTGCCTGGATTCCTAGATTCACCTGCGTGCAAGCCAAGATCATCGCGCTCGCGGTGACGCTCGGGATCTCGCTCGGCCCGGCCACCGCGCACGCCGCGCCAGAGCCGACCGCGCCCGCCATCGACGAGTACCTGACAAACGCGCTGGAATCCACCGGCGCGCCCGGGTTCGCGGTCGTGGTCACCAACGACGACAGGGTCGTGCACGCCGCCGGTCACGGCCACGACTCCGGAGGGCAGCCGCGCCGTCACGCGTGGGCGTTCAGGATCCAGGTGCCGCCGATGCCGAAGTCGACACCGCCGTCCGTGCCCTGGGTCAGCACCGCCGAGAATTGCTGGACCTCCACGTGCTCCAGCCGGGTGCCGTCCGGCGGCGCCTGCAGCGTGTAGGCGTGGCGCTCGTTGGGGCGGAAGACCGCGCTACGGCCGTCCAGCTCCTTGCCGTTCGTGCCGCGGTAGATGAACACCACCTGCCACGGCGTGGCGGCGACCTCGCCGGGCACCGAGATCTGCAGCGGATCGTTGTCCGGTACGCGCAGGTTGCCGACGGTGTTTTCCGACGGCGTCACGCAGTTCTGGCCCGTCGCGTCGCAGAGCTGGGCGGGGTTGACAGCCACCGAGTTCCCGTGCGAGTAGAAGGTGACCTGCGGTTCGCTGGGTGCGGCACAACCGGCGATGAGCGCGATGCCCGCCGCCGGCAGCAGCGGCTTCAGTCCACGATGCACGGTTCGAGCCTACGACTTGGCCCTGGATCGTGCGGTGACCGGTGCGGCCCGGCGCCGGATGCGGGGCAGCAGCGTGCCGTCGCGTCCGGCGACGATCGTCTGCGTCAGCACCAGCGCCAGCACAGCGGAGACGACGGCGAACCCGATCCAGTAGACCGGTGGCAGCAAGACGCCCAGCGCGCCGCCGAAGACCCAACTGAGCTGCAAGATCGTCTCCGACCGGCCGAACGCCGAGGCCCGCGAAGCCTCCGGCATGTCGTGCTGGATCACCGCATCCAGGCCGACCTTGGCCAGCGCGCTCGCCGTCGCACCCACCAGGCCGACCACCACCGCGAGCGGCAGCCCGGCCAGCACGGCCGCGCACACGGCGACGGCCAGCGCGCTGCCCAGGCAGGCGATGATCAACCGGTCCGGCTTGCCGAAGTGCATCTTCGAACCGAGCCCATTGCCGAGGAAGCTGCCGACCCCGGCCGCGCCGCCTACCAGGCCGAGCAGCACCAGTTGCATGAACGGCCCGTGCTCGGTGCCCTGCTTGATCACGAACGCCGCGAAGAGCGTCAGGAACCCGGTCAGCACCCGGATGCCGCCGTTGCCCCACAGCGCCACGATCACGTGCCCGCTCAGCGGGACCTTCTTGGTCTGCTCCGGGTGCGCGCCGATCGACGTCGCGACCTCGCCCTCGGTGCGCTCCACCCAGCCGGGAATCCGCAGGCACAGCCACACGCCGCCGACGGCCATCGCGGCCATGAACCACAGCGCGCCCTCTGAACCCAGCAGCCAGGCGAAGCCGGAGGCGATCGCCCCGAAGATCCCGCCCGCGGCCATGCCGAACGCGGTCAGCCGGGAGTTGGCCTTGGTCAGCGTGATCTGCGACGGCAGCACCCGCGGTGTCATCGCCGCCTTGAGCACCCCGAAAGACTTCGACAGGACCATGCAGCCCAGCGCCGCCGGGTACAGCAACCAGCTGTTGAAGTTCAGCGCCATCACGGCCGAAAGCAGCACCCGGACCGCGAACGACGCGGCGAGCGCGATGCGGCGGCCCTGCTGCAGCCGGTCCAGCGCCGGCCCGATCACCGGGGCGATCACCGCGAACGGAGCGACCGTGATCAGCAGGTAGAGCGCGACCTTGTCCTTGCTCTCGCCGGTGGCGGCGGAGAAGAAAAGCGTGTTGGCCAGCGCGACCGCCATCGCGGCGTCCACCGCGTAGTTGCCCATCACGGCATAGGTGAACTTCGCGAGCCCGGACCGGTCGGCGCCATCGGCGTGCGCGAGCGAGAAGAACACCCGCATCGCGCGTTGCGTCAGGTCCCGGCTGCGCCACGCGGCGACACGGGTGACGGTCAGCTTCTGGGGCGGCGCGGTACCGCGGGGCTTCTCCGGTCCGGGCTGTTCGGGGTCTTGCGCGCGGCCGGGGTCGTCTCCGGGCAGCGGCGGCAACCCCCGGGCGCTGCTGCGCGGGCGCTCGTAATCCGGATCCTCCTCCCACGGGTACCGCCGCTCGCCTTGCCGGGAACTCGCACCGGAACCCCGCCGCTCGCCCCTGCTCGACGCCTCGAACCGGTGCTCGGCGCGCTGCTCGTGGTTCGGATCGGTGCGCTGCGCCGATCCGTGCTCGGCCTCCCGGCCGCCTTCGGCGTACCAACCGCGCTTGCGGCGCCGCCCGGCGGCCCAGCCCGATCGGCCGCGCGAGGCGTCCGACCGCTGGTCATGGCGTCGCAAACACATGCCGTTCATCCTGCCTCACCCGCCTCCGGCCGATCGGGCCTCCGCCGGATTTCGGCGGTCCCACGGTTAAAGAGGAAGGAACCCGCCCGTCAGATACACCCAGACACCATCGAGCGACACCAACGCCCAAAACCACCCCCGTCCGGGTGGTTCAAAGCAACTCCGGAGCCCCGTGAGTACGTTTCGGAGCCATAGAGCAGCCATAGAGAGCACCCAAAACGCGCACGGCCGATGCCCCGCGGATACAGCCCCGACGCCGTGCACCGGCTATGGGGCGTGTTCCTGCCCGCCCTTCGCGAGCACGTAGGCGACCGAATCGTGTTCGTCGACCGCGTCCCAGTCGGCATCGGTGAAGGTCAATCCCGCCAGGCGGGCGTCGAACGCGTCGGGCATCCGCGGATCGTGCTCCTGCACCGAGAACTCCCGGTCCAGCGAGAACTGCGGTCCGCTCACGGCGCCGACGACTCGCTAGATCACGTCGAAGTCCATGCCGGTGCCGAGCACGCAGAGCACGTGAAGCGGCGCGAAGCCCCCTTGATCATCCAATGCGCCGACCGTACTAATGATCACTCCGGTACGAAGCGAACTCGGAAAATCGACGGCCAGTACTTCCCGGTGAGCAGGAACTCGTCGGTGCCGGGCACGGCGGCGATGCCGTTGAGCACATCGGTGCCCGCCCGCTGCCGGGGGCTCAGCAGCCCGGACGCGTCCACCACGGCGGTCACCTGCCCGTTCGACGGGTCGATGCGCAGGATCTCGTCGCTGCCCCACACGTTCGCCCAGACCTGCCCGCCGACGCACTCCAGTTCGTTCAGCTCGTCGGCCGCGGACCCCCCGAGCCGCACGTCGACCCCGCCGATCGGGGCGAAGGTCACCGGGTCCCGGAAGGTCAACCGGTCGCTGCCGTCGCTCATCACCAGCCGCGCCCCGTCGAAGCACAGGCCCCAGCCCTCGCCGGAGTACTCCACTCGGCGCAGCTCCGCCAGTGACTCCCGATCGCGCTCCAGCGCAACCCCTTCCTGCCAGGTGAGCTGCCAGATACGGTCACCCGTGACGGTGATGCCCTCACCGAAGAGTTCGGCCGGGAGTCGGGTTTCGCGGCGCACCTCGCCGGTAGGGAGGTCGGTGGCGCGCAACAGCGACTCGCCGTGCAGGCCGGTCCCTTCGTAGAGGGTGCCGGCGGTGAGTTCGAGGCCCTGAGTGAATGAGGAGCGGTCGTGCGGGAGCACGGAGATCACCTCCGCTCGAAGGTGTGGCAGGCTTCCGGCGTGCCCAACGCCCTGATCGGTTTGCTCGCGGTTGTCCTGGCCGTCGTGCTGCGCTGGTACCTGCGGCGCGCACGCCACCAGACCCAGCCCGATTGTGAGCACCCCGCCGCACAACACACGACGAGTCAGGAGGAGTCGCACCCCGAAAGCCTGACACGGCCGACGGCGGCGACGACCACGTACGGCACAATCGAGCATGTGACGCCTATGCCTGCTCCGATGACCAGCCCAGGCGCGGGTGCCCCGTTCCAGGACGCCGGGCTGCCTGCGCCCGTGCCGCCGAACCCGGAGCTCGCCGCCGCGGAGGACGTCGCCCGAGCTGCGGCGGAGGACGAGGCGCGGCCCGGGGACGACCCGATCGGCTCGCCGGTGCTGACCCTGGACACCGAGGCTGCGGCCCCGGTTGGGGCGCACGTCGGTGTCGAGCCGGAGGGCCCGCACGCGGTCACGCACTACTTCGAGTCGAACTACCCGGGCTACGTCGGGTGGCGCTGGGCGGTCACCGTCGCCAGCGTCGGGCCAGGCGAGCCGGTGACGGTCAGCGAGGTCGTGCTGCTGCCGGGTCCGGACGCGTTGACCGCGCCGGACTGGGTGCCGTGGCACCAGCGGGTGCGCCCAGGTGACCTCGGCGCGGGTGACCTGCTGCCGACCCCCGTGGACGACCCGCGGCTGTCGCCCGGCTACCTGGCCAGCGACGACCCGGCGGTGGAGGAGGTCGCCCACGAGGTGGGCCTCGGCCGCAAGCGGGTGCTGAGCCTGGAGGGGCGGCTGGAGGCCGCCGACCGCTGGTACAGCGGCGACTTCGGGCCGCGCTCCGAGATCGCCCGGTCGGCCCCGGGGGCCTGCGGTACCTGCGGTTTCTTCCTGAAGCTGGCGGGTTCGATGGGCGGTGCGTTCGGCGTCTGCGCCAACGAGCTCGCGCCCGCGGACGGCCGCGTGGTCAGCGTCGAATTCGGTTGTGGCGCGCATTCCGAGGTCGAGGTGGACACCTCGTCGACGGTGCCGGTGGCCGAGGTCGTCTACGACGACGCCACCCTGGACTTCGAGCCGCGCGGGTGAGCGGAGCGGACCCCTTCGGCGTGGCCGAGCTCCGGCAGGCCGTGCTGCAGTCCTGGGAGGCTTCGCCAACCAGGTTCCGAGAGGACGCCAACGCCGAGGAGGACCTCCGGCTCGGCGGTTACCGCGACCGGCTGCTGGTCGAGTTGGCCCAGAACGCGGCGGACGCGGCGGGCACCGGTGGTGTGCTGCGGGTCGAGTTCGTCGGCCGCGAACTGCGGGTGGCCAACACGGGTGCGCCGCTGACCGCGGACGGTGTGGCGGGTCTGGCTTCGCTGCGCGCGTCGGCCAAGCGCGAGGGCGTGTCGGTCGGCCGGTTCGGGGTCGGGTTCGCCGCGGTGCTGGCGGTGTCGGATGAACCGCGGATCGTGTCGACGTCCGGCGGGGTGACGTTTTCCGCGGAGCGGACCAGGGCAGCGGCGGCGGAGCTGCCGGGCCCGGCCGAGGAGTTGGCGGCGCGTGAGGGAGTGGTGCCGATCCTGCGGCTGCCGTGGGCGATCGCCGACGAGCCGCCGACGGGTTTCGACACCGAGGTGCGGCTGCCGCTGCGCCCCGAGGTGGACGCGGACGCGCTGCTGGAGGCGTTGACCGACCAGGTCCCCGATCTGCTGATCTCGTTGCCTAGGTTGACCGAGATCCGGGTCGGCGAGAAGACATGGCGGCGCGACGACGAAGCCGATGACCGGTTCGTCGTGCACGGCCCGATGCGCAGCGACCGGTGGCTCGTGCACCGCGCAGCAGGCAGGTTGAGCGAGATGGCGCTGGCGGGTCTGGGCGTCGAGGCCCGGCATGCCACGGAGTGGCACGTGACCTGGGCGGTTCCGCTGGACGAGTACGGCACGCCGATCGCGCTGGCCGAGGACGTGCTGCACGCCCCGACCCCGACCGAAGAGCGGCTATCGTTGCCCGCGCGGCTGCTGGCAAGTGTGCCGATGGAGCCAGACCGGCGCCGGGTTGCGGCATCGGCCGCCACGGACGCGGTGCTGACGTTCGCGGCCGAGTGCTATCCCACGCTGGTCGGCAAGATCGCCGCAGAGCACCGCACGGCGCTGGTGCCGCTTCCGGGCTTCCCGCTGTCCGATGTGGACGACAAACTGCGGCAGGGCGTGAACGACCGGCTGCGCGTCGCGGCGTGGCTGCCCGCCGCTAGCGGGAAACTGTTGGCGCCGCTGGAATCCCGGGTTCTCGAATATGTCTCGCCGGAGCTCGTGGAGCTGCTCAGGGACGTGGTTCCCGGCCTGCTCACGGCGGATCTGGCCGACGCCCACCACCGCAGGTCGCTGCACGTGCTGGAGATCCGGCGGCTCGCCGCGGCGGAGATCGTCGATGCGGTCACGGGTCTGAAGCGCCCGCCGCACTGGTGGCACCGCCTCTACGACGCGCTAACCCCGATCGAAGGCGCGGATCCCTTGGCACGCGAGGAGTTCTCCGCGCTGCCGGTACCGCTGGCGGACGGTCGCACGGTCACCGGTGTGCGGGATGTCCTGCTGAGCCACCGAGATGCGGACCCAGACCCGGCGGCGCTGCTGTCCACACTGGACATCTCGGGTCTGCGCATCGCGCACCCCGAAGCGACGCATCCGCTGCTGGAGAAGCTCGGCGCGCACCCGGCCGGCCCGGCGGAGCTGCTCGACGCCCCGTCGCTGGAGGAGGCGGTGCGCAGCAGCGTCTCCGACGCGCGGTCCGGGGCGGACGTGCAGCCCTTGGCGGAGGCGGTGTTGCGGCTGGTCGCGAGCGCGCAGCCGCGCGACTGGCTGGGCGCGTTGGCGCTGCCCGACGCGGATGGTGACTTCCGCCGGGCGGACGAACTCCTGCTGCCCGATGCGGCGCTGCTGGACGTCATCGACCCCGAGTACATAGGCGAGGACGCGCCGCTCGCGGTGCTGGACGAGGACTTCGCGGCCGACCGGCCGGCGGACCTGCTGCGGTCGATCGGCGTGCTGGACGGCTTCGCGGTGCACGTCGAGGAAGACCCGGTCGAAGCGGATGACGACTTCCCCGACTCGCACCACTGGTGGGCGGAGCAGCAAGCCGCGCAGCCCGAGAACTGGCCGCCCGCCAGGTTCATGGGCATCCGCGACCTCGACCTGGTCGCCGACGACGCCTGGCCGGCGGCGATCCGGTTGCTGGTGCGAAACCCGGACACCCTGCGGGCACTGCGCGAACCGCGCAGCTACTCGGCCTGGTGGATCGCGCGCTACGCGCTGCTCGAAGGACACCCGCCCAAGCACTGGCGCCTCGCTGTGGCAGAAGAACTCGCGGGCTTGTACGACGTGGTGCCCGATGTCGAGCTCGACGACGAGCACCTGCGCATCGCGGGTGTGCGCAGCGAGCTCGTCATCGAGGACGCCGACGACGTCGAAGACCTGCTGGAACGACTCGGTGACCCGGACCGCGCGGTGCGCGCCGGAACGGCGCTGCGCGCGCACCAAGCGCTGGCGGACGCGGTTGCGGGCGGCGTCGTGGACGCGGGCGAGTTCGACCCGCCGGAGATGGTGCGTTCGGTCTCCGGTGCGGTGGTCAGCACCGGGCGAGCGGTGGTGCTCGACGAGCCGTGGATGCTGGGAGTGCTGGAAGCGCCGCTGGTGATCGCGGGCGGCAGCCCGGACCAGTTCGACGCGGAGGCGCTGGCGGAACTCCTGGACCTGCCGCTGGCGTCCGAGGAGAACACGATGCAGGTGGTGGGCCCGGGCCGCCTCCAGCGCTGGCCGGAGGTGGCACGCGTCCGGGCTGCCTGCGAACTCCTCGGAATCACGTTGCCAACGGGCGAGGTAACCATCCACGACGTGCTGAAAGTCAGGTCCTCGACCGGAGAACATCGCGTCCACTGGTGGGTCGAAAGCACAGGAAAGCTCCACGTGGAGCGAACCCCGGACGGCCTAGCCCGAGCCCTCGCCTGGGCATCGGGAGCCTGGAACGAGAGGTTCGCCCTGATGGCCCTGCTAGCCGACCCGGAAGCGGCAACCCTCCTGCGCTGAGCGGCTCAACGGAACCGCTCAGCCTTCACGGCGGCTAAGAACCGCCCCCAGGTCGGCTGCCCGAACACCAAGGTCCCACCATTCCGATCCTTCGTGTCCCGAACCCCGACCAGGTCGGGCCCTGACCCGACCTCAACGCAGTCGCTTTCCTCGCCGCTATAGCTGGACTTCCGCCATCCGACCTCGACGCAGTCGGATTCGACGCCGCTGTAGCTGGACTTCCGCCACTCAAAGAGCATCTCGATCGTGTCCTTCCAGCGCGTTCGCGCAAGCCAAGATGAGGTCTGCAGAATCTGCTGGGCTCAAAGCCGCTTTCTCAACAGTAGATGCGGCTTCGAGGTAGAGGAAGGTGTCCGCGGCATCATCGATGAAGACTCCAGAGCGGCGATGCTCCAGATGAACTATCGGTCGCTGCCGTTGGAACTCAAGGATCAGGTTGCTTCCGTTCATCCCGTGATGCTCACCTGCGGCGTAGGGGACGATCTGGACGATGATGTGTGTCCGCTCACTCATGCGCGCAACGTGGCGAAGCTGTTCTGCCATCACAGCGCCTCCGCCCACCGGGCGGTGAAGTATCGACTCATCGATGAGAGCGTGCAGCGTGACTGGCTTTGACCGAGTCAGGATGCTCTGTCGGCCAAGTCGCAGCGATACTCGTGACTCCACTTCACTTTCGGACAGTCCGCCGTTGCGGATGACTGCTCGCGCGTAGTCGGCCGTTTGCAGCAGCCCGGGGACGAACCCGAGTGCAACGTTCGTGATCCTGGTGGCGACGCGTTCGAATTCGAGCAGTGAAGCCAGCTGAGACGGCAGCCCGCTGTAGCCGATCTCCCACCAGTTCGGCTGGTGCGCATCATGAGCCAGCTCCAGCAGGCGCTTTCGTTCATCGCCTTTGATGCCAAGGGTCCCCAGGATGATGGCTATCTCAGTGTCGGTCGGAATCTTGTCACCCGATTCGATCCGTCCGAACGTTGCCCTTGACCAGCCGCAGAGTTCGGCCAATTCCTCAAGTCGCAGGCCAGCGTTCTTGCGCAGATTGCGTACTTCGGCGCCGAGTCCGCGAGAACGTGCAGTTGTCATATGACCACGCTATTTCAGGCGCTGAGACAGCGCCATTACACAATTCGGTGAACAAGATTGCTTGGAATGTTTTGGGACGGTCTCATTGACGCAGAAACCCGGAAGGAACCCCCATGGCTGACTACTTGACCTACGTCTGGCGCCCCGTCACCGGTGGTCGTCACGCGTTTCCCATCGCAGCAACGAAAGCCCCCGACCTGGACCGAGTAAGGGCGTTTTGCGGAGCAGAAGCGGATGCGGCGGAGCTGCACGATCGGTCCGAAGTGGACTGGATCCGCGAGGACACCTGCATGCGCTGCTGGCACACCCTCACCACCCGCCTGTAACACCCCAGGGACAAGCGATTTCGCGCGAAATCGACCCGCCCGCACTTCGGAAGGAACCTCACCATGTTCTGGATTCAATTCAGCACGTTCGTCCTGTTCAACATGCTGATCGTTGCCATGCTCGCCACCCAGTTGCCCGCGAGAGTCATCGCTTTCTCAACGGGCCAGCACGCCGGAGGCGGCGAAGGCGCTTACACGGTCTGGCACCTCATAGCCGACATCGAAGCCGAAACCCGCGCCGCGACAGAAGAACACCGCGCGGAACAAGAACATCCCCACATACAACCGGGATTCCCCACCGCAGACCCGGACGAGCCCGGCGACTGCGATGCGCCGACCGGGCGGCACCACCTCCGCACCTGATTCGAAAAAATCACCCAGACCGGGTTGGTGTGGTGTCCTTCCCCGACCTCCGCCGCACCAGCCCTTCCCCGGTGACCGGGCGCGAATGTCCCTCCCCGCGCGCCCGGTCACCGACCACCTGTGCTTCGGGAAGAACGCGATGACGCATTCAGAAGACGAGTCGAACGTCAAGATCGGACGCTGGGCCGCCTTCGGCTACCAGAACCACGTGATTCCGGACGATGACCCGCGGCGCGATGGGCCGGATCTGATCGCGGTGTGCGGCGTCATGACGGCTCCCGAGGACATAGGCGGCAGAGACCAGCGCCTCACCTGCTCCGTCTGCGCGACAGAGGTCCGAAGTGGACGAGTCGAGGTCCGTCCGGTGACCGTCGGCTGAAAGCCGCTTTTCCGACATCTAGGTCCTGCATAATGCCGTCCGGCCTGATCGCTGGCCGTTTGGGGGAGTGCTCCGAGTTCTGCGAGAGCACGTTCATGCGAGGGGAGCATGTCCGAGTGAATTATCAAGGCTGGCCCGAAAACCACGGCCGACAATCCTACCCACAGCAGCCGTACCCGCCGCAGTACCCGGCCGGGCCAGCGCCGATGCCGCCCAAGAAGCGCCGGACATGGGTTCCGTTCCTGATCGTCGGGCTCGTCGTGGTTCTGGTCGGCGGCGGAGTAACCGGCTGGTTGGCGTTGCGCGCCAGATACGGACCGAGGGGCGAGGACCAGCGGCCGTCGGCGGCGCTGCTCTGGAAAGCGCGCCCGGTGATGGAGGATAAGCCCTTCAACAGCTGGGCTTCTGACGGCATCGTCGCGGTGATGCACGAAGACTGGCTCGACGCGTTCCACGCCGACACCGGCGAAAAAGCCTGGGACATGGAACCGCCGCTGCGGCCCGGGGACGATGCCAAGCTGAGCCGGTTCTGCGGCATGAGCCACGAAGTCAAAAACGGCCTCGGCGTGATCGCCTATGGCCCGTACAAGAAAGACACCTACGGCGGCACCGGCTGCTCGACGATCGCCGTCGTCGACGTCAAGACCGGCGCCATCAAGCGGCAGTTCGACCTGCCAGTAGTCGAGAACCGAGGCGCCACGAACTTCACCGACCCGGAAATCGTCGGTGACCTGGTTGTGTTCGCGCTGCATGACGTCGTCTACGGCATGAGCCTGGCCGATGGGAAAGAAGTCTGGCGGTACGACCAGGAGCCGGGCCGCTACTGCAAACTTTGGGGGCCCGCCATCAGCGAGCGAACGTTGGTGTATCCGATCTACTGCCCGCTCGGCGAGGAGTCCCGCGAGCTGCTTTTTCTCGACCCCTCGACCGGGAGCGTGAAGGGCAGGACCCGGGTCGAAACGGATAGCCGTGTTAGCGTGATCGCGGCCGATCCGCCGATCGTGTCGGTCAACTCCAGCGTGGAAGACCCGGGGAGCCTGCTCGTCTTCGACGACACGGGACGCCAGGTGGCCGAGATTCCGGCGAACCTGCCCGCTGGACGGCTCAACGTCAATCCCGTTGACTCAAGCGTGGAAAACTCGGCCCGCCATGGGTATCCGATCATGATCAAGGATGGAATGCTGATCGGAGAGACGTGGTCAACCTCGGTCACCGCGTACCGGGAAACCAACAAGATCGTCGCGGTGGACCTGAAAACCGGCCAGCAGCACTGGGATGTCACCCTCGGGCCGAAGATCACGGGCAGACCGTTCGCCGTTACGGACCACAGTGTGCTCGCGATCAACGAGCACACGTATGAGAATCCGTCGCAGGTGTTCGAGATTCCGCTCAACGGCGGAAGCCCCAAACCGATCAGCGGGCTGTTTCCGGATCTGAACACCTTGATATTCAATTACAACCTGCATTGGTGCAAGGGCGTGGTTTACGGCGCGTACATGGGCCCCGGCGCTGCTCCAACGCCGATCTTCGCAGTGCGGTAACAGCTAAAAGCGCTGACCGCGCACCGGATTCGGTGCGCGGCCAGTTTGCTTCAGTCGACTTCAGCGGGTGTTGGTCACTCGCCGAAGACCGGCGGGGCGACCCTGGGGAGGCCCAGGTCTTCCCAAGCCTCATCCGTGTCAACCCAGTACTTGTCCTCGTGCTCCATGTCTTCCTCGCTCTCCTTGCCCCGGCCGCGGCCAGCAGCACCGGCGCCCATGCCACCCGCGCCACCACGACCGGCCGCGCCAGCACCACCGGCACCGCCAGCACCAGAGCCGAGACCTCCGAGGCCGGCGCGCCCACCAGCACCCAGACCCGCACGGCCGCCAGCGCCACCGGCACCGAGCCCACGACCAGCCCCAGCTCCAGCGCCGGAGCCGCCGCCGAGGCCGGGTCCGCCGGGCATCATCCCGAACCCGGGACCGCCGGTGTTCGGACCCATACCGGGGCCGGTGTTCACGGGCAAGCCCGGACCATTGGGAACAGGCGGAGAAGACCACTGCGAAGTGCTCTGCGACGGAGTCGTGCTGTAGTCGCCGGTGCCGGTGCCGGTGCCGGTGCCGGTGCCGGTGCCGGTGCCGCTGTGACCGCTGCCACCGGTGCCGCTGACCCAGCTGCCGCCGCCACCGCCGCCGCCCGGCGTGCCGCCGCCACCGGGGATGCTGGAACTGTTCGGCATCCTGCCGACCGCCGGGTTCGTACCAGTGCTGTCCCCGCCCTGGTCGTACGCCATCTCCGGGGCCTTCGGGTAGAACGCGAGGTTCTGCGAGACGTTCGTGGTGCTCTGGCTGTAGTTGTCGTAGTGCTGCTTGGCTTCCTGAGCCTTCTCAGTGGCCTCGCGCTCCTGCTTCTGCAGGTCCGTCTCGCCACCGATCAGCCAAGCGCCGCCCTTCTCAAGTAGGTTGTCGGTCGCAGTGACCTCCACCGGCTCGGGCATGCTGTTCTTGACGGTGCCGAAGTTGTGGACCTGCTGCTCAGCCGAGTCGCCAACCGACGTCGAAACTTCCTTCGCGTCGCGGATGTAACTCGTCATCGGGCTGAGCTTGTTGCCATGCTCTTCGGCTGCCTGGCCGGCCCAGGCAAGGCCCGCCTTGGTGTTGGCAGTGTCGAGGTCACTGGCAACCTGATCAAACAGGTCGGCGATCTCGCCCTTCCAGTCGCGGACGGACTTAGACAGATCGTTGGCGCCCTTGCCCTCATGGAGCTGCCGGTACTTCTCCGGGTGGTTGAAGCCCACCTTCTGCATGATCTCGTCCGTGTTACCACGGTCCGATTCACGTGTGAGCAGATAGCCACCCACGATGATCGGTAAAACCACGGTCACACCCCCTTGTTAGTAATCGTCGTCGTGGTACGCGGACGCGATCAGGCGTCCGGGATGTTCTTCAGGACTTCACTGGTGATCTTCTCGGCGTAGCCGCAGGGGTCCTTCATCTCGGGAGTGTCGCCGCCCCGGAGGCTGAAGTTGATCTCGATGGACTGGTCGTCGGCGATCGCAAGCTCGACGCGGCACAGAGTGCTCTGCTCATCGACACGCGCGCCCTGGTAACCATCGACCTGCGTTGGTTTGAAGTTGTCCCTGGAGCCCGAGTTTTCCGTGATCTTTGCCAAGCCTCCGTGCTTGGTGTTGATCGCAACGTTGGTTCGGAAGTTGTCGTTGCGCCAAGAGCACTGAGTTTCGCCGTACTCGGAGATACTGCCTTTGGGTTCACCGCCGCCCCCGAGCTGCGACAACTGGTCAGGTGTCAGCAGACTGCATGCGTCGGAAACAGCCTTGAGATTTTTCGGGTTCTCAACCTTTGGCACCGCCGACGTGGTTGCCGTTGGCGGCTTGGTCTGAGGTGGGGACGGCTGAAATCCTGTCCCTTCGGGCGAACAAGCCGAAACGCCCAAGGTTGCGAACAGGGACAGGGCCGTCAGAGTGGCGCGGCGTTGCACGTGAGATCTTCCTTAAACCTGGCGAATACGGGAGTCTTCGTCAATGTTCTGGTAGTCGCGCGACGCGGCTTGGAGCTGCTCGATCTGCACCTGCAGGCGCTTCTTCGCATCGTCGACGGCCCACGAAAGGCAACCTTCGTTGTGGCCTGCCATATCGCCCAATGCCGACGCTAGACGCTCGCTCACCTCGTCGTCGCCCGGAGGTGCGATCGCCGTCAGCTGCTGAGCCTTTTCCAAGATCTCATCCAGCTTGTCCTGCGCGTCCTTGTACGACGCGATCAGCCCCGGAATCTGCTCGATGTCGACCTGGAACGACGCTGCCTTCGCAGTGCCGCCAGAGTTGATCGCGGTGTGAATCGTCGCTGACCGCGCAACCTTCTGCCCCGCCGTGACGACGGCGTTGCCGACCCCCTCGAAGAATGACACCTCTCACTACCCCCTTTGTCCCCTGACACAGGTACACGTCACGTTTAGCTTGCCAGGTCTGCGCTCATCCGTGCACGGGTGTGACGATCCTCAGTCGAGATCGGTTCCCAACTCGTTGCCTGATTGGTCCTTTTGGCGGAGTGACCTTGGTTGCTGCAGGCCGCCGCCTCGCGCCCGGGACGTTCGCCCTGGCCGAGCCTCTTGCACGGGGGTCGCGGTTCGCGGGCAGACTGGCGCGGCACTCGGTAATCTGGCGAGGACGGTCGGATGAGCTACGGCAGGCGTGGGGCGGAGGATTGGGAGTTCGAGTACGACCCACTGTCGGAGTTCGAGGCCCCTGGGGAGCTGGACGATCCGGCACCTGATGCTGATCCACCTCCCGGCGCTGAGGATGGCACGGCCGACCCTGGCGGTGCCCCAGCCGCCCTCAAGCAGAAGATCCACGATGTGGGCAAGACCTGGTCGCGCTCGGACCGCGAGCTCTCCGATGGCAGCGTCAGCGACGGTGACGGCTCAGATTGGCGAGTCAACCAATGAACGCTGGCGGACCACCACCACGGCAGTATCACTACCGCCCCGTCTCCCCTCGTCACCACCTGTTCATGGTGCTGCCGCCGCGACTCGCGCGAAAGATCCGGTTAACCTGCACCCTGATCGGATCGTTGTCGATGCCTTTGAGCATCATCATCGGAATCCTGATCGTCTGGAGCCGCTACTGGCTCCCCGCGGCTACGGTAGGAACGACGCTTTTCACCGTCGTCATGGGCGGCCTCGCCGCATTCTTCTATTTCTTCTCCGGCATGACCCTGACCACGGGCCGCTCCTTCGTGAACGATGGGTACCTGAACGCGACCTTCGCCACCAATGCGCGCCGAGTGCTCGTCACGCTGTGGAGCGGCACTGTCGTTACGACGGGCATCTCCGTCTTTATCTTCACCGGCACCGTCAACGCATCGAAACGCTGGCCAGCCCACATGCAGCTCGACTACAGCCCGCCGGTCGTCGCCTACCTGGTGCTGCTGGTGGTGCCATGTCTGCTCTCAACCCTCAACATGATCACCGGCTGGCGGCTGCTCCGCCCAGCACGAGGGCTTCTACGCAAATACGGCCCCGGACCCGATAACCGGCCTCCACACCCCTAACTTGACGTCCCATCTGGGAGCCTGATAGTCGCTAGTGGTGAGCGTGACCTTCGTCGCTACCAGGCCGCCTCGCGCTGGGTCTTCGTCGTCAGCTCGCCGAGCACTCGCGTGAACGTGCTCATGTCCGCCCCCGCGAACATCCGCTGCGTTCCGCTGTTGTAGACCGCTGTGCGACCTTGCTCCAGGTCGATGATGCGGAGCGTCTGGTCCCCGCGGCGCTCCCTGCGGCGGTCGCCCCAGATCGTGATGCCGATCTCACCGAGGCCGAGGCGTGGTCCGTCCAGCAGCTGCGTCATCTTGCGGAAGCTCGCCACGTTCACGCCGCGGGCGCGCAGGCTCAGCTCGATCGCTTGCGTGTTCTCGTCGCCGCGGCGGCGCACCTCGGTCATCGCCGCGCGCATCTCCGCCAGGTCGACGCTCAGCGGCGGACGGATCCGGGCCGGCGGGTGCTCCGGTAGCACCGACACCAGGGCCGGGATCAGGTCGTTGGGGTGCACCGGCTCCAGGATGATCCGGTCGCAGTCGACGACCGTGCGCACCGCCGTCTTGTTCGCTTTGGACACCGCCGCGCGCAGCTCGCTGCCCTTCTTGGACGAAAACCGCAGGTCGTACTCGACCGTCGTGTGCGCGTAGGTGCCCAGCAGTTCCATGACGCGGTCGTTCACGCCGCCCGGGTTGATCAGGCCGCGGTCGCGGACCCGCTGTTCGGCTGCGTCGAACTCGCGCGGTATGTCTTTGACGGTTGTCCCGTAGTTGCTGTACGACGCGATCATCGGGATTCGGGTGAGTCCGGCGCGTTCGGCCAGGATCGCGAATTCGAGTCGGTCGACGTCGAGCTTGGGCACTGGTACTGCGCTCCCGCGTTAGGTCAGAGTTGCGCGTCGGATCTGGTGACGACTGTGCAGACTAACCGGTTGCGGGGCCGTTCGGAGCACGAATGGTGCAGGCTCAGCCGTCGAGCCCGGACAGGCCCTTCCAGGCCCCTCGAGAGCCGCGCCGCGCCGCCGAGCGCTGCCAGCGGAACACCCCGTAGCCGATGATGCCGAGCACGCCGCCTGCCAGGCAGGTCCAGAACTGGATCTCCCAGGGGCCGCCGGTCCAGTCACGGATGCCGAACAGGACCGCTCCGGCGAACCACAGCGCCGTGCCGAACAGCACCACCGGGGTCGGGTCCGCCAGTCGCCGCGGCAGCGGCGGGACCGGCCGGTGACCCGGCGCGGAGGGGGCGGATTCGCTGTCCATTGCCACGTCAGGCAGGCTACTCCCGGTAATAAACGCGCGCGCAGGCGCGGTGATCGGCGCGCGCGAAGGCGCGGTGATCGGGAAGTACTGATGGTGGATCAAGACGTTTCCAAGAAGTCGCTGCTGGACGGGTACTTCAAGATCACCGAACGCGGGTCCAGCGTCGGTCGCGAAGTTCGCGGTGGCGTGGTCACCTTCGTCACGGTCGCGTACATCATCGTGCTCAACCCGCTGATCCTCGGCAGCTACTCCGCCGAGGATGCCGGCGCCAAGCGCGACGTGCTCGGCAATATCCTGCCGGTCTCGCAGGTCGCCGCGACCACCGCGCTGGTCGCGGGTGTGATGACGATCCTTTTCGGACTCGTCGCCAACTACCCGTTCGCGATCGCCGCCGGGCTCGGCATCAACACGCTGCTGGCGGTGACCATCGCGCCGCAGGTGACGTGGCCGGAGGCCATGGGCCTGGTGGTGGTGGACGGCATCATCATCCTGATCCTGGTCGCCACCGGCTTCCGGACAGCGGTGTTCAACGCGGTGCCACCCGCGCTCAAGGCCGCGATCGCGGTCGGCGTCGGCGTGTTCATCACCTTCGTCGGCCTGGTCGACTCAGGGTTCGTACGGCGGCTGCCGGACGCGGCCAACACGACGGTGCCGGTGGGGCTGGGCATCGACGGTTCGATCGCCTCTTGGCCGACCGCGGTGTTCGTCTTCGGCCTGGTGCTGACCTCGGTGCTGGTGGCGCGCAAGGTGCGGGGCTCGATCCTGATCAGCGTGGCCGTCACCACAGTGCTGGGGATCATCGTCGAGTCCGTCTTCCACGCGGGCCCGTCGAAGGGCACCAACCCCTACGGCTGGAACCTCGGTTACCCGGCGATCCCGGGGCAGGTCGTCGGGCTGCCGGACCTGTCGCTGGTCGGCGACGTCTCCTTCGGCGCGTGGACACGGCTGCCCGCGCTGGCCGCCGCGATGCTGGTGTTCACGCTGGTGCTGGCGAACTTCTTCGACGCCATGGGCACCATGACCGGGCTCGGCAAGGAAGGCGGGCTCGCCGACAAAGACGGCAACCTGCCGGGCATTGGCAAGGCACTGGCCGTCGAGGGCATCGGCGCGGTCGCGGGCGGCTTGGGCTCGGCTAGCTCCAACACCGTGTTCGTGGAGTCCGCGTCCGGCATCGCGGAGGGGGCGCGGACCGGGCTGGCGAACGTGATCACCGGCCTGCTGTTCCTGGCGGCGATGTTCTTCACCCCGCTCTACCAGGTCATCCCGGTGGAGGCGGCGGCTCCGGCGCTGGTGGTGGTCGGGGCGATGATGCTGACCCAGATCCGGCAGATCGACTTGTCGGACTTCAGCATCGCGCTGCCCGCGTTCCTGACGATCGTGGTGATGCCGTTCACCTACTCGATCGCCAACGGCATCGGCGCGGGTTTCATCAGCTACGTGCTGCTGCAGGTGTTCACCGGCCGCGTCCGCACCGTGCACCCGCTGATGTGGGTCGTCTCGGCGGCGTTCGTGCTCTACTTCTGCTCCGGTCCGTTCCGCGCGCTCTTCGGCATCTGATCTGCCCGCTCCGCTCGGCGTTCGCGCCGGTGAGCGCTTTGTGCCGTTATTGCGCGCTATGGCAGCACAAAGTGCTCACACCTCCTGACCAGGCGGAACCCGCGTCCGCCGGACTTCGGCAGCGCTAGGATGCTCCGATCGCAGTAGTGCGTCGATTGGGTTGCGATCCAGGCTTCGGGGGCGCGACCTGGCTATTGTGGGCGGCCACTGATCCGCGTGATCACTTTGTCCGATTCCCCGAAATAGTTTGGTAGACTAACGACGTGTCCGATATTGCGGAGCGAGAGCGCACCCTGGCGAGTCGTCTGCGCCTCGCGGTCGTTCGCCTGAATCGGCGGCTGCGCGCGCAGAGCGCCGACTCGAAGATCACGCTGTCCCAGCTGTCGGCGCTGTCCTGCCTGCACAAGACCGGTGCGATGACGCCGGGCGAGCTGGCAGCGAAGGAGGGTGTCCAGCCGCCGTCTATGACCAGAGTGATCGCCGCCCTGGAAGACGCCGGGCTGGTCGCCCGTCGAGCCCACCCGACCGATGGCCGGCAGGCCATCGTGGAGCTTACCGAGGCCGGTCGGGCCCGCATAGACGAAGAGGTCTCGGTCCGGGAGCGCTGGCTGGACCAGCAGCTCGTGGACCTGTCCGAAGAGGAGCGCCGGGTGCTGTCCCAGGCGGCCGAGATCATCGACCGACTGGCCAGCCGATGACGAAACGTCAGTGAGAGGCGGTAAGTACGAGCGTGGTTGACCGATCCGCATCGCGCGCGGAAGCGGACCCGAGCGAGGATCCGGGCAACCTCACATCGTCGTCCACATCGGACGGATCCGCCGCCGCCACCGACTCCGGTGGCGGCATGTTCCGCTCCCTGCGGGAGCGAAATTACCGCTACTACGCCTCCGGCCAGGTCGTGTCGCTGACCGGCACGTGGATGCAGCGCGCGGCGCAGGACTGGTTGGTGCTGGAACTCTCCGGCGGCAGCCCCGCCGCGCTCGGCTTGGCGGTCGCCCTGCAGTTCATCCCGACGCTGCTGCTGACACTGTGGGCCGGAGTCGTCGCGGACCGCTTCGACAAGCGGCGCATGCTCATCGGCACCCAGAGCGCGCTGGGCGCGTGTGGGCTGGTGCTCGGGCTGCTAAACGTCACCGGCCTCGTGCAGCTCTGGCACGTCTTCGTGCTGTGCTTCGTGCTCGGGTGCTTCGCGGCGGTGGACGCACCGGTGCGGCAGTCGTTCGTCGTCGAGATGGTCGGGCAAGCGCAGCTCACCAACGCCGTCGCGCTGAACTCGATGACCTTCAACCTGGCCCGCATCGTCGGCCCGGCCATCGCCGGGGTGTTGATCACCGCGATCGGCACCGGCTGGGTGTTCCTGGCCAACGGGTTGAGCTCCGTCGCAGTGGTCGCCGGGCTGGCGCTGATGGATCAAGCGGCACTGCACCGGGTCAAGCCGCCGCCGAAGGAACGTGGCCAACTGCGCGCCGGGCTGCGCTACGTGCGCGGGCGTCCGGATCTGATCGTGGTGATGGTGCTGGTGTTCTGCCTCGGCACCTTCGGCATGAACTTCGAGAGCACGTTCGCGGTGATCGCGCGCAACACCTTCGAGCGGGACGCCGACGGTTACGGCCTGCTGATCACCATGCTCGCGATCGGGACGTTGACCGGGGCGGCGCTGGCGGCCCGCCGAAGTGGGCGCGGAGTGCCGCGGCTGAGGCTGATGCTGCTGGGTGCCGCGGTGTTCGGCGTGCTGGAGGCGGCGGCGTCGCTGATGCCGACCTACGAGCTGTTCGCGGTGGCGCTGATCCCGGTCGGGGTCGCCGTCATGACGTTCACCACCGGTGCGAACTCGACCGTCCAGCTGGCCGTGGAGCCGACCATGCGCGGCCGCGTAATGGGCCTGTACATGCTGCTGTTCCTGGGTGGAAAACCGCTGGGTGGGCTGGCTTCCGGGTGGATCGCCGAGGCGTTCGGGCCACGCTGGCCGATCCTGCTGGGCGGTCTGGCGTCGTTGGCCGCTGCGCTCGGCGGGGCCGCGGTGCTGGCATGGCGTCAGCGCGGTGCTGGTTCGGTGGGCGGAGAGGTTGCCCGATCGCGGAGGTTAGGCTAACCTAAATCATCCGCTTCGTGGTGGGAGCGGTAGTCAGTTCGGGAACGGGTCGGGCCCCGGCCTCCTTCGGGAGACCGGGGCCCGGTCGTCTGCGGGGCCGGAAACGACTTCGGGCCGGAAATGACTTCAGGCCGGAAATGACTTCGGGGCCCTCCCGGAGGAAGGCCCCGAAGCGTCGGCAGTGGGCTTGTCGGAGCACTCACCACCGAGTCCTGGGTGCCGCGCGTCTTTCGGGCAGTTGTGGCTGTTCAACGGACCACGGCTAATGACCGGCGAGAACTGTCGGCGCGGTGGTTCGGCCCGTCAGGCGTTGGGGAGACGGAGGCCGTTGTAACCGGCGCGGGCGTCGGCGAAGCGCGCGGCGACCTCGTCCCAGTCGACCACGTTCCACAGGT
>NZ_JBSFLZ010000030.1:0-60902 GCF_053599315.1 Saccharopolyspora sp. NPDC000995 | reverse complement strand
GGTGGAACAGCCACCCGCTCGACCGGACCCGCACCAGCCACCTCGCCCGCCTCGAACTCAGCCTGGCAGCCTAAACCAATTAACCACCAGGATCAAGGCTGGTCTCACCGCACTGCTGGTGGCCAGCAGCGCGGTGATCGGCATGCTGACGCGCCGGGCCTGTTCGCCGGTGCGCCGCGTTGACCGGGCTCTGGTGCTGCTACCAGGAACGCGGGCGGCGGGCCGCCTTCTTCTCCTTGATGCGCGCCGCTTCCTTCCGGACCTCGGCCTGAGTGGCACGTTCCTGCTGGAGCCACTCCGGGTCTTCAGTCTTCAGCGCTTCGATCTGCTCAGTTGTGAGCGGCTCGGTGATGCCGCCACGTGCGAGACCGCCGATGGAGATGTGCAGCTTCGTCGCGACGACCTGCCGCGGGTGCGGGCCGTTGCGGCGCAGTTCCCGCAACCACTCCGGCGGGTCGGCCTGAAGGGCGTTCAACTCGTCGCGCGAGACGACACCCTCCTGGAACTCCGCGGGGGTGCCTTCGAGGTACACGTTCAGCTTCCTCGCCGCGGTCGCGGGCTTCATCGTCTGGGAGGTCTTCTGCGACGTCATGCCCTCAAGGGTATCGACCGCGCGTGCGCTGCCTACGGTCACGCCCGGTAATCTGGCCTCGTGACAGCCTCGGACGGATCTCCGACGTTCACGCTCGCGTACGTCCCGGGGGTGACACCCGGGAAGTGGGCGCGGATCTGGGACGAACGATCGCCAGAGGTTCCGCTGAACCTCGTCCAAGTGGCCGCCGCCGAAGCCGCTGGCGTGGTGCGCGACCGCGACGCCGACGCGGCCCTCCTCCGGTTCCCTACCGACCGGACGGGGCTGCACGCGATCCCCCTCTACACCGAGACGACGGTGGTCGTGGTCCCGAAGGACCACGTCGTGGCAGCGGCCGAAGAGGTGTCGCCCGACGACCTGGCCGACGGCATCGTGCTGCACCCGCTCGACGACACCCTTGACTGGGAACAGCCGCCCGGGCGGCCAGCGATCGAGCGCCCGGCAACGACCGCGGCTGCCATCGAACTGGTTGCGGCCGGAGTGGGCCTGCTCGTGGTCCCGCAGTCGCTCGCCCGCTTGCACCACCGCAAGGACCTCACCTACCGGCCGCTCGCGGACGTCCCGCAGTCGAGCGTCGCGCTGTCGTGGCTGGAAGACGAGACCACCGACTTGATGGAGCAGTTCATCGGAATCGTCCGCGGGCGAACGGTCAACAGCACGCGCGGGCGCCCGCCGACCCCGCCGAAGTCCAAGCCTCCCACTGGCGACTCGAAGAAGCCTGCCACCCGCAAGCCGACCGGCGGGAGCCGGCGTTTCGGCGCTCCCCAGGGCGGCAAGCGCGGGAAACCCCGCCGCCGCTCGTAGGACCTCGGACGTTGCGGATCGTCAGTCCGCAGTCCACGGCCAGCACCACGCCCGTGATGAAAGACGCCGCCGGGATCAGCAGCGACACCGTGGCGTCCGCGCACTCCCCGCGGCCTGCAACGTCAGCCACTGGGACCAGTGGCACCCTCGTCGAGCGCGCCTACGGCGGGGCGGCAGGGTCGACGTGCTGGTCAACAACGCCGGGCTCTTGCCGCACTACCCGAGTCCCGACCGGGTCAGCGAAGCGTTGTGGGACAAGGTGCTCGCGGTAGGCCTCAAGGGACCGTTCCGGCTCGCCGATCGGCACCCGGTGGGCCGAGGGCGACGGCGGCTCGATCCTCAACGTCCCGTCCGTCGCCGCGATCCGCCACGGCGCCCATCGAGTTGCCCTACGCCGCGGCGAAGGCCGGCTTGAACACCCTCCCCGAAGGCTTCGCCCGCGCATTCGGCCCGAAGGCCCGGGTCAACGCGATCCAAGCCGGACCTTTCCTCACCGACATCGCAGATGTCCGGGATCTCGATGCCTTCACCGAAGCGGCCCGGACATCGATCGCATTGGGCCGCAGCGGGAGAACCCGACAAGGTCGTCGGCGCGGCCTTCTGCTTCGCCGCCGCATCCTCCTGCTGCACGGGCGCGATCCTCCGCCTCGGCGGCGGCGTCCACCGAGGAATTCGCGAGCGGTGTCGGTGACCCCGCCGACCGTGAGTCTTGTGGGTAGCTATGGCAGCCCAAAAGACTCACGGCCGGCGAACGGTACACCAGGCAACGTTGGGTTACACGCGGTCGGCGGCGATGAGCATGTACTGGAAGCTTCCGTTCTCGTATGCCTCGATGAACGCCTCCTCGATCCCCGTCACCAGGGGGGATTGGGCGCGCAGGCGCCAGTAGGGCAGGGTCGCCTCGGTCAGGTCCACCACGGCGGTGGGCACCAGCCGGTTCGCGGCCATCGCACGGAAGTAGCCGGAGCGGGGGTGGATGTCGCAGATGTAGTGTGCGTTGATCGTGGAGACCGCGCGGGACGGCAGGCCGTAGACGTCGTTGTAACAGCCGGTGATCGTCACGTACCGACCGCCGCGCGCCAGCAGCCGGGAGTGCTCGCCGAAGAGATCGTTGAGGTCGGTGTACATCGTGGACTCGTTGTTCCAGATCGCCTGCATGCTGCCGGTTTCGAACCCGGTGTCGAGCATGTTCAGCTGGTGGAACGCGACTTTGTCGGCTACTTCGCGTTGCCGCGCTTGGGCATTTGCGAAGTCGACCTGCTTGCGCGAGATCGAGATGCCGTCCACCGCGCAGCCGAACCGTTCGTGGGCCAGGAAGCTGGAGCCGCCGCGTCCGCACCCGGCGTCCATGATCCGCTGCCCCGGGGAGACCTTCCCCAGGTGGTCGAGCAGGAATTCGGCTTGCTGGCCTTCCAGTCGGTGCAATTCCCGGGTGATGCGTTCGCGGAGGGTTGCGGGGTCGCCTTCGGTGACCGACCAGTCGGGCTCACCAATGCCGTAGTGGTGGTGGAAGTAGCCGCTGACCTCGCCGAGTTCGAGGTTGACCGGATTGGCCTCCTGGTTCCAGTAGTTCGCGATGCTGCCTTGGTACACGCTGGTGGCGGGGGTGGTCCGGTAGGTCGTCTCGGTCATCGTCGGTGCTTCCCTTCGTCAGGTGTGTCGTGCGGTGGTGAAGTGCCAGTGGCGGCTTCCCGCAAGCCATGACCACAGTCCGGTCAGGTAGCGGGCGACTGCCGGGTCCGGGAGCGCGGCCGCGGCGCGCTCGGTATCCTCCTCGAACGCCCGGATCAGCTCGTTGTGGATGTCGCAGGACTTGATGAACGCCTCGTCGAGCGCAATGTGCTCTTCCGCGGCGATCACGGCCGGCAGGTTGAACGGCAGGCCGTGATCGCGGATCTCCCGCTCGCAGCCGGCCAGGTCGTTGTAGAGGGTGGCGATCAGCGATGCCCGCGCGATGCAGTCCTGCACCAGGGGGTGGCAGAACAGCTCCGCCGGGATTTCGTAGCCGTCGAGGACGTCGGTGAGGTCGAGGCAGGGGCGGAACGAGTTCATCTGCCGGTTGGCGAGGTACTGCCAGACTGGTGGAAGCCGGTTGATCGTGCGCCACCCGTTCTCGGCGTTGTAGCCCAGGTAAAGCTGGGCGATGTCGTGGCGAACGCGCTGGGCCTGCGCCGGGCTGCTGATCTGCTTGAGGTCGTTGAACGCCTCGTGCTGGGCGCGCAGCACCGGGTGGTTGTCGCGGCGCTTTTCCCACAACGCCTGATAGGTGGGAGTCAGGCACGGCGCGTCGATCGCGGACTGCGTCAGCGACAGGTTCGGCCCGATCGACTGGTCGTGGGCATCGCGGCGGCTGTTGGTTTCGCAGAAGTAGTCGTCCACCGCCGTTTCGGCCACGATCATCTTCGCCGCGGCCGTCATGCGCTCGACGTCCGCGCTTCCCGGGTGGCACAACGTGATGCCGCGTCCCGGATCGTGCTTGTAGACGCCGGCGATGTTCTCCTCGCTGCCCAAGCCGAGCTTGATGAGCCACGCGACGGAGCGGTGGTTGATCTCCGCCGCGATCTCCGGGCGTTCGGGTGGTGGCGGTGGACAGTGCAGGACGGTCGTCTTCCGCTGCCGTCCCGGTGGAACGCACGCGCTCGTTCCCTGGACGCCCCCGCTGTGCGGCAGCTGGAACGGGACTTGGGTTTCGTGCTCGACGAGCTCGATCATCAGGACTCCCGGCCGATTTCCACGTGCTCCAGCAGCCCGACCGCATCCGGGATCAGGGGGGCGACGCTGTAGTAAGCGGTCACGAGGTAGCGCAGGATGGCCTGGTCGCTGATGCCCATGAAGCGGACGTTCAAACCGGGCTGCGTTTCATCCGGCAGCGCGGCCGGCAGCAGGCCCACGACGCCCTGCCGGTCTTCACCGCGCCGCATGGCGATGATCGCTGTGGTGTTGTGGTCGCTGATGCCGATCTTGCCCAGCGGGAAGACCGGGACGCCGCGCCAGGACAGGGCCTTCGACCCGTCTTCGAGGGTGGTCGCATCCACCGCCAGCCCGCGCCGGTTGCACTCCCGCAGGAACCCCGTGATCGCCTTCGGGTGCGCGAAGAACGCATCCGTCGACCGGCGCATCGACAGCAGGTCGTCCATGTCGTCGGGTGTCGGCGGGCCGGTGCGGGTGGAGATGCGCTGGTCGTAGGAGGTGTTGTGCAGCAGCCCAAAATCCGGGTTGTGCAGCAGCTCGCGCTCCTGGGTCTCACGGATCTCCTCCACCGTGAGCCGGAGCTGTTGCTCGACCTGGTTCATCGGGTCGTTGTAGAGGTCGGCGACGCGGGTGTGGATCCGCAGGATCGTCTGGGTCAGCGACAGCTCGTACTCGCGCGGCGAGAGCTCGTAGTCGACGAAGGTCCCCGGGACCAGCGCTTCGCCTTCGTGGCCCGCGGAGAGCGCGATTTCGGCTTCGCCCCTGCGGTTCTGCGGCAGTGCGCGACGCCGCGCGAATTCCTCCAAGTGCGTGCGCAGGCCCTCCTCGCCGTTGAGGAGTTCGAGTAGGGAGTCCCAGTTCAGGACCATGATCGTGCCCGCGGTGGAGCACCGCAGCGTCGCCGACCACGTTGGATCGTCGACTCCGACGGCCTCGTCACCGACCTGGTCCCCGTCGGTGATCACCCCGAGGCGGTCGACGGTGCCGTACTCGCCGGTCGCGAGGCGCTCGACCCGGCCGTGCGCGACGACGAAGACTTCCCGGACCGGCTGGCCTTCTTCCGCCAGCACGTCGCCCTGCATGACCTGGCGGACGGTGAACAAGCCCGCGAGGCGTTCCAGGACGCCGGTGTCGTTGTAGCCCCGCAGCGCGGAGAGTTCGGTGAGGGTGTGCGGGATGATGCGGACGTCGCTGCCTTCCTGGAGGAAGGACACGCGACCTCGGCCGACCTTGACCTGCAAGCGCCGGTTCACCCGGTACGTGCCGCTGGAGACGGTGATCCACGGGAGCCGTTTGAGCAGGTTCCGCGAGCTGATGGACTGCATCTGCGGCGGCGTCTTCGTCGTGGTCGCGAGTAGCCGCGCCGCTTGGGTTTGCAGGGACAAGAACGGTTCGGCATCGGGTGACGACACGTCACGAACCTCCGGATTGGGTGCATGTCGAGGCGACTGCCGGTTGCGGGCGCGCTCGACTACGAATTCTTGCTCTCTTTTCGCGAATGCTGGAGTCGTTGCTGTGCAGAGGAAGTCGGATCAGCTGGCGTGGCTTCGTACTGCGCGGTCGTGAAGTGCTTCCACACCTGATGCTCTGGAATGTGAACTGGATCGGTGCACGAGTCTATGAGTCTGTTTAGCCGCGTCAATACGGCTAAAAGGGTGGTCGGTGCGCGGTCGGTGATGGTTCGCGAAAACGAACTGGACGACTTATTTCCTGCTCTCTTTTCGCGAATTATGAAATTTATGTCGCACAGGGGATTTCTGGTCAGCCGGCGTGATCTGCCGCTGCGTGATCAGATGTGTTGTAGATCATCTTGCTCGAGTTGGATGGTGTGCCGGGCGGAGTCGCCGAGGCAGCGGACCACGTCGTGGCAACTGTCGCCTGATGGCGGTTTCCGGATCCAGCGCGTGGTGCGAGCGAAGATATCCACGGTGGACCTCTGGCCCACTGTCCGGAGCGGTCGCACGCTGCGGGCGCTGGTGCTCGCGTTGGCCGTCGTCGTGCCACCGGGAAGCTGGAGCGACCCGGGCACGTGAGCCAGTTGGTTTCACACCGGATGGCATCGGGTACGAACTGGGCCGTCCAAGGGGCACCAGCGGGCCGCCTGGCTGCCGCTGGTCGAAGCAGCCACGGAGGTAGCAATGCGTCACACCAACCTCACCGCGGAGTCCGCCGAGTACCTCCAAGCCCGCGAAGACCTGCGCCAGGCCGAGATCGAGCTGATGCGCCACCGCGAACGGGTCGCCGACATGCGGCGCGGACTACCGCTCGGCCCCGTCGTCGACGACTACACCTTCGAGGAAGGACCCGAAGACCTCGACGCCGGTGACACCCCGACCCGGAGGGTGCGCCTGAGCGAACTGTTCACCGCACCCGGCCGGGACCTCGTCATCTACCACCTCATGTACGGGAAGCAGCAGGCCCGGCCGTGCCCGATGTGCACGATGTGGATCGACGGGCTCAACGGAGTCGCCCAGCACCTCGCGCAGAATGTCGACTTCGCCGTCGTCGCCGCGGCCGACCTGCCCGCCTTGCGGCGACACGCCAGGAACCGTGGGTGGACAAACGTGCGACTGCTCAGCGCGGGTTCGGGCACGTTCAAGTACGACCTCGCCAGTGAGGACGCCGAAGGCAACCAGGACTCGGCGGTGTCGGTCTTCGCGCGCGACGACAGCGGCGCGGTGCGCCACATCTACACGACGCACCCGCGGATGTCCGAAGACATCGACCAACGAGGCATCGACCTGCTCAGCCCGGTCTGGCACGTCCTCGACCTCACCCCGAAGGGGCGGGGCGAGTGGTTCGCATCGCTGGACTACCAGCCGTGACCGTCGCTGCGGTGCGGGAGCTCGGCCTGGTCATGATTTGGTAGACCAAACAGGTCGGGGCTTCAGCGGGGATTTGGACTCATTACGGCAGGTAGCGAGCTTCGAGCCGGAGTGGGAACCGTGGGCCAGTGCGGCGGGCTTCAGCCCGGTGGTGAGGGCCCACATGACGAAGACCGCCAAGGTCTGAAGGAGTCCTGCAACGGGCGGTCATGTTGCCCGATGTACTGATGCAGCACGCTGATCGGTGCGCCGCCAACGGAATCGGCGGGGCAGGAGCCGGATCGGAATCACCGGCATTCACGCCGGTGAGGAATTCAAAGCGGCATCGGCACGACCACGGCGGCACGCGATACTCCCGTCAGCTAGAAGCCGCTGGACTGTCCCATGTGGACTTTTGTCGCACGGGTGCTGACATCGGCCGGGAGAAGGCTGGGAACGACGCGACAAGTGCGGCGGTCGAAAGCTGTTCATCGTTGGCGATCCTGGCTCGACCAGAAGCCGGGGCTTCCCCGAGCATGGCGCACGTGCGTGTTCTAGCCGCAGACGACGGTGGCTGCATCCGAAGGCGCGCGCACTTCACGGCACCGCAAGGAGAACACCGTGGCCGACACCAACAACCCGGCTCGCAACGCGGGAAGGGGGCTTCCGGTCCGCGGGGCGAGCGATCGAACCGGACGATCTGCTTCGCGTCCACTTCCTGACGGCAGCCGGTCTGTCTCCCGATGGCAGGTTGGTCCGAGCAGTTCTCGCCATCCTTGAGGCACGAGGCGTCAACGCCGAGATGCTGCGCTTCCCGGGAACGTCCCACGCCGGCTCGCTCCCCGGGCCGGTCACCCATCGACGGGCCTAGGACGAAGCCCTGCTGGAGTGGATGAACCGCTACGTCCGTAATGACGGTCAGCGCGACGGCCAAAGGCCCGCCGAGCCGGCACCTGAGTGCGGTTGGCGGGCCTTTCGCTTTGCTGTTGATGGAAATCAGCGCACCGGCGGAGGCCAGTTGATCACCGCCTTGGGGCGCGGGGGTGCGTAAGTGCGGACCTTCGAGGTGGTCAGGCCCAGGCGCACGAGGGACTCCGCGATCGTCACGGCCGCGGTCACGCCGTCGACGACCGGGACCCCGGTGCGTTCGGCCACGCGTTCGGTGAGTCCCGACATGCCGCCGCAGCCCAGACAGATGACCTCCGCCCGGTCGTCTCGCACCGCGCGGGCCGCTTCTTCGGCGATGGCGTCCACGGCGGCCTGCGGGTTGCGTTCGAGGTCCAGCACGGACATGCCACTGGCGCGGACCGACGCGCACCGGGCGCTGAGGCCGGCGATGTGCAGCCGTTCCTCGATCAGCGGGACCGTGCGGTCCAGGCTGGTCACCACCGAGTAGGTGCGGCCGAGGAACTGGGCGGTGCTCGCGCCCGCCTCGGTGATGTCGACGACCGGGACGTCGAACAGCTCCTGCAGGCCTTCCCTGCCGTGCTCGCCGTACCCGGCCTGGATAATGGCGTCGAATGGTTCCGGATAGCCCTTGACCGTTTCCATGACGGCGATCGCCGCGAGGTAGCTCTCGTAGTTGCCCTCGACGGATTCCGCACCGAAAATCGGTGTCAGCGGGACGATCTCGGTGCTGGGGGACGCCGCACCAGCCGCCTGCTCGCCGATGGATTCGGTGATGGACGCGGTGGTGTTGACGTTCACGACCAGAATGCGCATTGCTCAACTCTCTTGGAAAGCCCGGGGTTCACGTTGGTGCTGGCCGGCCTGCGGCGGTGACCACCGCGACCGGTCCGGCGGTCTTACTCGGCGGCGACGGCGATCGCTTCGCCGTCCACGTCGGCCGCGTCGGGCTTGCGGTCCCCGATCACGGCGTAGATGACTGCGCCGAGGATCGCCCCGATGAACCAGGAGAATCCGGCGACAGAGCTGAAGATGGGCGTCAGCGCCATGATGACGGCGATCGCGGCGGCCGGCACGAACGCCGTGATGGCCTTGGGGTTGTACCCGCGCCGGTAGTGGTAGTCGCCGTTCGCGTCTTCGGTGTAGAGGGCTGGGACGTTCACGCGGGTCCTGCGCAGCAGCCAGTAGTCGGCCATGATGACGCCGAAGAGAGGGCCGAGCAGCGCACCGAGGCCGCCGAGGAAGTAGTTCACCACCACCGGGCTGTTGTAGAGGTTCCAGGGCAGGATGACAAGACCGATGATGGCGCTCACGAGGGCTGCCCGGCGGAAGTTCAGGCGCTGCGGGAAGAGGTTCACGAGCACGTAGATCGGCGCCACGAAGTTGGCGAGCAGGTTCACCGCGATCGTCAGGGCGATCAGCGAGAGCGAGGCCATCGCCAGCAGGAGCATGTTGGGGATCGACTGGACGATGTCGGTCGGGCTGGTGATGATCTTCCCGTCCAGCTTGAACTGCGCGCCGCTGAGGACGATGACGATGCCGGCGAAGAAGAGCATGTTGACCGGGATCCCGATCAGGTTGCCGCGGACGATCGACTGGCGACTCTTGGCCGAGCGCGTGAAGTCGCAGAAGTTCAGCACGAACGTCCCGTAGATGACCACCCAGAGGGCGGCGCCCTGCAGGATCTGCAGCCACATCGCGCCGCCGGTTAGCGGGTGCGTCGTGGACCAGGAGATCGAGCCGTCCGCGCGGATGAACATCCAGACCGCCAGCGCGCACATCGTGATGAGCGTGGTCGGCGCGGCGATCGCCATGTACTTGCGGATCACGTGCATGCCGTAGCTGACGATCAGGACCTGGATGACCCAGAGCGAGAGGAAGCTGATCCAGCCGAGCGTCGACAGCCCCAGCGCGTGCGTCTGCTCCAGCGCCTGCAGCGAGGGGAACATGGCCACCAGGAGGGCGTCGAGCACGGCGGACGCGAGGTAGGTCTGGATGCCGAACCAGGCGATGGCGACCAGGCCGCGAACAGCAGCCGGGATCTGCGCGCCCTTCGTTCCGAACGCGATGCGGCTCATGACGGGGAACGGCACGCCCGCCTTGTGCCCCATGTAGCCGGACAGCGTCAGCAGCAGGAACAGCAACACCGAGGCCAGGGCGAAGGCCAGCAGGATTCCCCACGCGCTCAGCCCCAAGGCGAAAAGGCCGATCGCGAACGCGTAGTTCCCGAGGCTGTGTACATCGTTGGCCCAGAGCGTGAAGACGTTGTAGGCGCCCCAGCGCCGCCCTTCCTTCTTCGTCGGGGCGAGGTCGTAGCTGTACAGGCGGGAACTGGTTCCGGCGCTGTCCACGACGGGTTGTTTCTCCGTGGCAGTCATCGACCTGCCTCCCAAGCTTTCACTCTGCAACTGTCGGCTTCCTTGTGATGTGGGCAGTGCCCGCCGCGCCGGTCGGGTCCGGCTGCCGGGCAAACGGTCTGCCGCTTAGCCGAGGAACGATGTGACTGCGGCGGGTGTGTGGCCGACGACGTCGGAAAGTTCCTCGAACCCGACGGTGCTGGCGTCCTCGCCGGGGCGGACCGGGATCCTTACGTTCACTTGGGTGGCGATGTGGAACGGGCTGACCGCGATCCGAGGGGAGCCGTGGCCGAGCCCTCCTGTTGGAGCTGCTTCATGGCCGGTGGGGCAGCGCTCGTTCGACGCATTGGGTTCTCCAGTGAACCAGGAGCGAGCATTGCTGAAAAGCGGCTCGAGATCTCCATAATATGGAAGTATACGTTTAAGATACGGAAACGATAGGCTGCCTTATCCTCTCCGTCAAGAGTGGTTCTGCAAGAAAGGACACCGAGTGCCGAGTTGCTCGGTGAGTGCCCTCCATGGTGCATCCGACCGCTTTGGGTCGAGGCCCGGGGCTCCGTGAAGTCGGGGACCGGTCCCGATGTTGCCTCGCGCGATCCGCCGCTCGCCCGGACCTACGCGCAGGGTTCCGGCGCGGGTCGGGGCGCTTGCGACACGGCGCTGGCCGCCGTTGAGCCGCTGCCACTGCTTGTAGACGTCGACGGCGGCTTGGCGGGGCTCGTACGCATCGGCAGCGGGCGCTCGTCCCAGTGCTTGGCGAACCCGCCGTAGAGGGTGTCGAGCTCGAAGTACTTGCGGTCGTCCACGTAGTGCGGTTCGTTGGCGTAGCGGGTGGTGAGGAAGACGACCTCGTCGGGACTGCAGTAATACAGCGAGCCCAGGCACATGATCGTCATGCCCAGCAGCAGGAAGATCACGTTCGGAGTTGACCCCGGTCTTGTCGTTGAAGAACGCGATCAGCACGAATGCGACAACGAAGACGACGACCGTCAGGGCGTGATCATCAGGGCTCGTGGAGCCGGTTGCGACTCCGCGCGGCACTGCGCGGCCACCGGAAGAGGTGCCGGATGGAGGCCGCTAGGACGAGGCCGCCCGCGACGAGGAGGGCGTTGCCGAGGACGAGTCCCGCCACGATCGCTGCGAGCGCGATGACCAGCACGAACCAATCGGCTGTTTGCCGGGGGATCTGCCCCGTGGGCTGTGCCCCGGTCCGCTCCGCGGGGATTGCGGGCTGCTGCGGGCCGTTGGGTGCCATGGCTGCTCCTCTCCCGATGAGCGCCCTGGATGCACGAGGGTCACGCAACGTTTTCTGGGGGATACGTTCAGCGGCTCCCTGGTCACCCGCCTGGCCGCCATTCGGGCTGGCCCCCATTTCCTGGGGCTTCTACCACGGCGCGGTCACCACACTCATCCACAACTACCTGGACCACGCCAGCGACGGCGAGCCACCGCCAAGGCCATCACCTGTCGCGAGGAGGAGATCCTCAAGCTCGTCGGCGAAGGTCACTCGTCGAGGGAAATCGCCGACATGCTCGTCATCAGCACCAAGACGGTCGAGCGGCACCGGGCCAGCCTCTTGCAGAAGCTCGGGCTCCGGGACCGCCTCGAACTCACCCGCTACGCCACCGAACCGGGCTCATTCGGGCCGTAACCGCCACGCGTCGGGCGAATCGCGGCGGTGGGTGGTCGACCACGTTCTCCGGCGAGCCCGCGGGCCGGCGTTCTGGTCCTCACCGAGGGTGGGAGATCGCGGTGAGGAGGAGTCCGTCGCGGAGCATCCAACGGCCGTGGAACTCGGCGCGTGGCCCGAACGTCTCCGCCGTCACGAGCAAACGGGCCAGGAACGCGCCCGTCTCCGGGTCGATGTCGATCGAGGCGTCCTCGAACCCCAGCCATTTCCGCGTCACCGGGAACCAGGTCTTGTAGACGGATTCCTTGGCGCTGAAGAGGATTTTGTCCCAGCAGACCTCCTCCCAGGTGTCTGCGAGGTCCTTGAGCCGGACGAGTTCTTCCGGGCGGGCTATGGCGTCCAAGACCCCGTCGGGCAGCGGTCCGGCGGGTTCGGCATCGATGCCGAGGGCCAGGAAGTCGGACTGGTGGGCCACCACGGCCGCCCGGTAACCGTCGCAGTGCGTCATGCTGCCGACGACGCCGTCGGGCCAGATCGGTGCCCCGCGCTCGCCAGTCAGCAGCGGTGCCGGTGGAAACCCCAGCGAACCCAGCGCCTTCCGCGCGCACCCGCGCGTGGTGGTGAACTCGTTGCGGCGCTTGGGCACGGCTCTGGCCACCAGCGCGAGTTCCTCGGGGAATAGCGGGGAAGCGCTGTCATCGGAGAAGGTCTCCTCTGCCACCACCCCGGGCGCCAGGATCTCCTCGATCACCGCACAGCCTCCGCGGTCTCAGTGGACAGGACCTGCCGCAGCAGGCCGTGCGGGTGGCCGTGCCGGCGCCATTCCCTGGGATAGCCGATGGAGACCTCGTGGAAGGGAACTCCGTCGTGGTGCGTTATCCGGGGGATGTGCAGGTGCCCGTACACCACGCAGCGGGCGCGGAACCGCAAGTGCCAGTCGGCGGTGCGCTCGGTGCCGCACCACTGGGCGAACTCCGGGTGGTAGAGCACGTCCGTCGGCGTCCGGACCAGTGGGTAGTGGTTGACCAGCACGGTCGGCAGATCGTCGTCGAGCGCGGTGAGTCGGGCCTCGGTCTCGGTGATGCGGGCGTGGCACCACGCTTCCCGGCTGGGGTGCGGATCGGGATGCAGCAGGAACTCGTCGCTGCACACCACGCCTGCGTTGTAAGCCCGGCGCAGGGCCTCGTCTTTGTTCTGCGTGCCAGACGGTCGGAACGTGTAGTCGTAGAGCAGGAAGAGCGGCACGATCCGTACCGGCCCGCCGATGCCGCGCCAGATCGGGTACGGGTCCTCCGGAGTCAGCACGCCCAGCTTCCGGCAGCTCTCCACCAGCAGGCGGTAGCGCTCCTCACCACGGGCCTTGACCTGGTCGTGTTCAGGGGTCCACAGCTCATGGTTGCCGGGGACCCAGACGACCTGGGCGAACCGCTGGCTGAGCAGGTCGAGGGTGTCTTCGATCTCCGCGACGCGTTCGGCCACGTCGCCTGCCACGATCAGCCAGTCGGAGTCCGTCGTTGGCCGGATGCGGTCCACGACGGACTTGTTCTCGGCGTACCTGACGTGCAGGTCGCTCACCGCGAGCAGTCGGCCGGTGGTTTCGTCAGACATCCGTGCTGCCAACTCCATACGTGATCCTTCGGTTGTGCGGGAAACTAGCGTATAGGATAGGCAAATGGCAGCTTGATATATGGGCTCCAGGTGTCTTCTCGTCGAAGGTCGACTCTAGTTCTTCCGCTTGGGAATGTGAAGAACCGAGGCGAGCTCGATGCGTGCCTGTTCGCGCCCTGTATCGAGTGGTTCTCACATTTGCCGCATTGCGGCATTCGGCGTAGCAGCTTCGCGGCGAGCGTGACATCCCGGCCTGTGGGATCGGAATCGCCGGAGTGATCCACGACGTGCCCGTCCTGTCGGCCCCGTTCGCGGCGACGTGGACCGCGACCGGCGGCGGGCCCGGTTGTTGAGCAGGGCAGCTTCACGTACTTGTCATTCCTGCTCCACACCCAGCGCCCCGAGGAGCGCTACGGCTTTCCCGCCCACGGGATCCTTTGCCGGGTCGGCGATGGCGGCGACGCCGGTGGGTAGGAGAACGTGATCACCGATGTGGCAATCGAAAAGCCATCCCAGCAGCGGAAAACTTCCTGCTTGGGCCGCTGGGTTGGTGGTCGGCAACTGCCCGGCCGCCATCTGTCCACAAAGGTCTGCGTGGGACAATCGCAGGTGATCCGGCACGGACCGGCTGGCGTTTGGGATCGATGCTGCTGTGGATCTACCGGGGCCGTCCCCTGTGGGGCATTTCCGTGATTTCCATTTGAAATGAGCCGAGAAGGCCGCTGAGAACCCGCGGCGGTGCGAGCTGCGGATTAGTCAAGACGAAAACGCACAATCGAAGGTTCGATTTCAATGGAAATTGCGGTACCGCGAGAGCCGGGTATGACTCAGCTGGCCGAGATGAAGCGGACCGTTAGCTGCGCGGGGCTCGAGTTGGCCGTTGAGCGTCCTCAATGGACTTTGTTGTGATCGGAGCTTGCCCTGTTCGAGTTCGACAGATTGGAAGGCTCGTCGTCGGGTCCCGGCCTCGACGTTGTGCTTTGATTAATATTTTCAGTATTGAATAAATTCACCCTGGTGCGCGAAGGCCCTTGGGCTCTTTCCCAGCGCGCATCGGCGGCGGACCGTGCACTTCGGGGTCTCCGTGAAGCAGAGAGAGCGAACGGTCCGTGCGCGACCAACCGAGGGTGTGATCGAAGTGTCCAAGTACCTGGTGCGGGCGGCCTACACCGCAGAGGGTGTCAGGGGCCTGCAGAAGAAAGGCGGCACGGCCCGGGTGGAGGCGGTGCGAAACGCGGTCGCCAAGCTCGGTGGCGAGGTCGAATCGTTCTACTTCGCCTTCGGCGACTACGACACCTACGTCGTAGTCGACCTGCCGGACAACGCCTCGGCGGCGTCGCTGGGCCTAGCGATCAGCGGCTCCGGCGGTGTACGCACGGGAACGGTAGTCCTGCTGACGCCGGCCGAGGTGGACGACGCGGTGTCGAAGGAGCTCGACTACCGAGCACCGGGCGATTAACGCTGGAGATCGGTTCGCTGGACTCCCGCGTCCATCGGCCCGGGCCGGCAGCGCCGGCGCTGCCTTGAGCGGGGGAAGGTTTGGGCAGGCGGCATCAGACATGCCCCCGCGAACTCGGTTCCGGGGTGCCGAAACACAGGTGGAGCGGGTCGGAGCGGCGTTTGCCCCGAGGCCGACGAGTTCCGTTCACCGACGAGGTGAGGACGCGCTCGAGCTGTTCTTCGTGCGACGAGCCTGACCACGCCCAGATTTCTATCCCGTGGCTAACCGCGGAGTTTGAGCCGGGCGTTGGGGAGTTCGGGGGCGGGCAGGGTTTCGCGCCACTGGTCGGGGAACGGCCCGTACTGGGGCGTCTCGTCGCTGTCCTGCCGCCCGCGTTCGTGCTGCCACTGCGAGCGGAACGCGGCGATCTCCTCGTGGCTGCGTCCGATGAAGTTCCACCACATCACGATCTGCTCGCCGAGCGGTTGCCCGCCGAGCAGCAGGATGCGCGCCTCCCGATCCGCCGCCACCAGGTCGAGGTGTTCCGCACCGGTCTGCTGGTAGACGAGCTGCCCCTCGGTCGCGTCGACCCCGGCGGCGGTCACCTCGCCGGTGTCGACGAGCACGCCGTGCTCGAACTCGGGAGCGACGTCCAGCCGCAACGACTGGCCCGCGCGCAGTGTGATTTCCGCACCGAGCAGCGGCGTGTAGGTCTGCACGGGAGAAGTGTGGCCTAGCAGGCTGCCCAGGAAGACGAGCACGCGGGCGCCGTACACGTCCAGCGCTGGCGGTGCGTAGCTTTCGAAGTCGGGGGCGACGAAGCGATGCTGTTCGGGCAGCGCCACCCACAGCTGCGCTCCGTGTAGCACCGTCGTCTTCTGCGTCGAGTGCTCGGAGTGGGCGATGCCGGAGCCCGCGGTCATCAGGTTCACCTCGCCGGGCCGGACGAAGGCGTGGTTGCCGACAGTGTCGAGGTGCTCGATTTCGCCGCTGAAGAGCCACGACACCGTCTGCAAGCCGGTGTGCGGGTGTCCGTCGACGCGCATGCCGCCGGTCGAGGAGACCTCGTCGGGCCCGTAGTGGTCGACGAAGCACCAGGCTCCGATCAGCGACTGCGCCCGCTGCGGCAGCGTGCGGCGCACCGTCATCGCACGTGGACCGCCGAGGGGAACCAGCCGCGGCTTTAGAACCCGTCCGCGCACGGTCGGGGTCTCGCCGGTGTTCTCGCAGGTCAGCTCGGCGGGCGCCGTTTCGAGGTTGCTCATCGGAGCATCCACCTCCGTTGCGGTTTCACGTAGACGTTTATACGCCAGGGCCGTGGGCATAATGGCGGGATGATCGAAGGGGACGATGAGATGGGCACTGGGCAGCTCGTGCGGAACGCGGTCGAACGCCACCGCTACGAGATCAGCGTCGATGACGAGCTCGCGGGGTTCACCGAGTACGTCGACCGCGACGGGCAGCGGGTGTTCTACCACACCGAGATCGACGACCGGTTCGCCGGACGCGGGCTGGCCACCGCGCTGATCTCCGATGCGTTGAGCGACACCCGCGCCGAGGGCAAGCGGATCGTCCCGGTCTGCCCGTTCGTCGCCAAGTACCTCCGAAAGCACGACGAATTCGCCGACATCGCAGATCGGGTGACGCGGGAAGTGCTGGCCGAGATCCGCGGGCTGAACCAGCGGCAAGGCTGAGCACCGCCATCTGGACAGGGTGTTGCGGATCGGCTGCAGCCTCGCGAAACCGGCCAGGACGGCGTCGTGGTTGCGGGCGAGCAGCATCCGGCGGGGGTGTTGGTGACCCGATTCGCATCCGACGGGTGAACTGGGGGTGGACCTGGGCTGGGCCGCGATGAATCGTTCCAGGCGGGTGGCTCTTGCCGTTGTCGATGCTGCTCGCCGACATCGTCAGCCGTGTCATCGTCCAGCCCGAAGAGGTGCAGGTCGGTGTCGTCACGGCGGTGATCGGGGCACCGGTGTTCATCCACCTGGTTAGACGTGGCAGGAAGGTGCCCGTCTGATGTTCTTCTCAAGCAGCATCGGTAGTGGTGTTGGTCCTGTTGTCGGGTTAGTAGGGCTGGCGGGTGCGCGGCAGTCTGGGCAGGACGTTGATGCGGCGTCGTGCGAGCGCGATGAGGGCTTGGCGGTGTCGTTCGCCTTCGGGGCGTTTGCGACGGTTGAAGGCGTTGCTGGCGGGGTCGCTGCGGAGACCTCGTGCTAGATCGCGGCGGTGACCTCACCATGTTCTGCGCCGGTCTGGCGCAGCACGTCGATTAAGCTGCCGATACTGTCGGGTCGTTGTCGATGCGTTGGGAGACAATGGTTTTCCCGGTTCCGGCCACGACGATCGCGACTTGGTGGAACTCTTTGGCGACGTCGATTCCTACCGATACTGCCATCGGTCCTGCGGTCGCTGGGACGGTGTGGTGCTGGTCCTCGTTCCGCCGTCAACGCCCTGCGCGGCGATCGGTCGCAGTGTGTCTAATCAGCGGTCGGAATAAGGGGGCGGGACAGGGGGCAGAGCCACCTGGGCGATCGAGGGCAACCTGCATGAAGGCCAGCCCCGCCACGCCCAAACATCCCGTTTCCGCCACGACCGGGCGCACGCCTGAAAGGTAGGGCCGCATGACGGCTCTGGTCGCGGTCGGCCGCCGCAACAGATTCCGGTACTCGGTCGTCCTGGCGGGACTCGTGCTCGCCGTGGCCGGGGTGCTGCTCGCGGTCCTGTGCCTCGGCGCTATCCGATCGGGGTGTCCGATGTGGTCGGTTCGCTGCTCGGGCAGGGTAGTCCGCAAGTGGATTACGTCGTCCTGCGGCTGCGGTTGCCCCGGGCGTTGACGGGCTTGCTGGTCGGGGGTTGGCGCTTGGCCTAGCCGGCGCCGTCTTCCAGCACCTGCTGCGGAATCCGCTGGCGAGTCCGGACGTGATCGGCGTGACGTCGGGGTCGAGCCTGGCAGCCCTGCTGTGCATCTCCGTGTTCGGCGCTTCCGGGTTCGTGCTGTCGGCGGCGGCGCTGGTGGGTGGGCTGGCCACGGCCGGGCTGATTTACCTCTTGGCGTGGACAGCTTCCGCAACATCTCCGGCACCCCCGCATGGGCATGCTCTTCGCGGTGCCGGGCGTCGACCACGTGCTGCCCCTCAAGGGGCGCGCGAGGATCGTGCGCCCGGCGCGATTCTTCGCCGGACTCGCCGCACGCGATCTCGAACCCGTGCTGGCGGTGGTAGTCGAGATCGAGGAGCTGTTCGTGCACTGCGGAAGGGCGTTCCGCCGCTGCGACGCACGGGATACCGAGACCTGGCCCGAACCGGAGACCCTGCCGACATCCGGGCAGCTGTTCAAGAGCCAACTCTTAGCAGCCCGTTTTCGTCCATCACCGATAGATCGCCGCACTCGTGGTGGGCCGTGCCGCCTGGTGTCGGGCCGCGCCGAACACGTGGGAGTCCTGCAGCTGCGGACCCTGCCGGACGCGGCAGAAGTGAAAGCAGGCATTTTCGGGGACCCTGCCGCCTGTCTCCTGCCATGGTGGGTCGGTGGTCTGGACACCCATTCGTCCAGTGCAGACATGGCGCAGGAATCGGGACCGGACAGCAGCGCCCACGTCGAATGACAGGCGAACGCACGGCTCGTCGCTGACCGAGGCCCGCAGCGGTGGCGAAAGTCCCTTCAGCGCAGCGAATTCGATCGATTACGACGAGTAACGACGCTGATCGTCATTGCCTGCCGGGAATTCCGAGGAAACTGGTGAGTCCCGCCACATCCGTCCGAAGTGGCGGTGTTCGAAGCGGGTGCGCGCACGATCGTCGGCTTCTTCGTGGGGCCTTGGTCGTTGGACCGTTGTAGCTGCCCAAAGCACTCGCGGACCCGGGTGGGAGGTGCTGCGCAGGCTGCCGGTGCGGGCCTGCGACGACGCCTCCGGAGGCAGTCGGTGATCGAGCCGGGTGTGCTCGTGGCGGTAATTCGGTGGAACATCCGCGGGTCAGGTGGGCAGACTGAATTGGTCACGATCCGAGTGCGAGGAACGTCGTCATGAAGTCGCCAGCAGCATTGATCAGTTCATCTCGTCCGTCAGATGTCGAAGTCTGCAGGCAGTTGTGATCGCCTGACGACAGTGGTCGTTTCCTCCTGAGACCACGACTGGGCCGTTGGTCGATGACGTCACGGCCCCGCCGGGCGGTCCGGGCTGGGGAGTTCAGCGGATCGGCGGTGGGGTGTACGGCCAAGGCATGACACCCGCGCCGCTCTCGGGATGGTCACGACAAGCCTGCCGATCGTCGCTCGTCGGGGAGGGGCCCGGCCCCGATCCCTGCGTTTGTCGGTGGCATCGGGGACACTCTTCCCCGGCGGAGCAAGCCGGTCACCGGAGTGCGGGGCAGCAGCGCCAGGACCCAGCCCGACGGCGCCACATCTGCTCTCCGCGAACACGCGTTCCAACGCTTCGGTGCGCGTGCGGACTCGAAATTCCGATCTTGTGCTCGATGACGAGCAGCGGCTCCACTTGGGCCGCGCCGGCGGTCGAGCTCGACCTACATCTGCGAGGTGTCCCCAAACCATGAGCGACTCCGTGAGCACCGCGACCGCGGACTCCGAACGCGACCCAGCGCCGCCGCAAGTTCCCGTGCTGATCGCAGTGCTGGTTGCTTCGGCGTTCGTGATGATCCTCAACGAGACGATCCTGAGCGTCGCGCTGCGCGACCTCACCGTCGACCTCGAGGTCTCCACCACGACAGTGCAGTGGCTGACCAGCGGTTTCCTGCTGACGATGGCCGTGGTCATCCCCACCACCGGCTTCCTGCTGGAACGCTTCACGCCGCGCCAGATCTTCCTGGCCTCGTTGACGCTGTTCAGCGCGGGCACGCTGCTCAGCGGGCTCGCCCCGGGTTTCGCGGTGCTGCTGGTCGGGCGCGTGGTGCAGGCGTGCGGCACCGCGGTCATGCTGCCGCTGCTGATGACCTCGGTGATGCGCCTCGTGCCGTCCGAGAAGCGCGGCGCGACGATGGGCACGATCACGATCGTCATCGCCGTCGCTCCCGCCGTGGGGCCTACGATCGGCGGTGCGGCGTTGGCGTCCTTGGGGTGGCGCTGGATGTTCTGGATCGTGCTGCCGCTGGCGGTCTTAGCACTGGCCATCGGAGCGGTCTGGATGCGGTTGGACAGTGAGACTCGCTCGGTGCCGCTTGACCTGGTCTCGGTGCTGCTGTCGGCCATGGGCTTCGGCGGTCTCCTCTACGGCCTGTCGGCCATCGGGGAGTCCGGAGGGGAGCACCTGGTTTCGGTGTGGATCCCCATCGTGGTCGGCGTCGTGGCGCTCGGCGCGTTCGTCGCGCGCCAGATTCGCCTGCAGCGCCAGGACCGAGCCCTGCTCGACCTGCGCCCGTTCAGCAATCGCTCGTTCGTCGTGGCCTTGGTCCTCGCGGCCCTGCTGTTCATGTGCCTGCTGGGTGCCGGGGCGATTTTGCTGCCGCTGTACCTCCAGACCGTCCTGCACGCAAGCACGTTCGTCACCGGGTTGGCCGTGTTGCCCGGCGGGTTGGTCCTGGGGCTGCTCGGGCGCCCGGTGGGACGGCTGTTCGACCGCTACGGTGCGCGCCCGCTGGTGATCCCGGGCGCGCTGGCGATGGCTGTGTCGCTGCTGCTGTTCGCCATCCTCGGGCCGGGTTCGCCGTTGGCCGCCGTCATCGCCACCCACGTCCTGCTGATGGCCGGGCTCGGGCTGATGATGACGCCGCTGATGACGGAGTCCCTCAGCTCGCTGCCCCACCATCTCTACTCGCACGGCAGCGCGATCCTGGCGACCCTCCAGCAGGTCGCGGGCGCGTTCGGCACTGCGGTTTTCGTTACGGTGGCGTCCTTGGGAAGCGCCGCCGCGGCCAGCGCCCCCGATGCCGCGGGCCTGCGCAGCGGGTTCTTCATCGCTGCCGGTATCGGTGTGCTCGCGTTCATCGCATCGCTGTTCGTCAGGCGGTCCTCGGGATCCGCCGAGTCCGAGCCGGAGGGCGTCGCCGATGTCGGCCGCGAGCCGAGCGAAGCGGCTTCCCAGTCGTGAGCGTGCGGGGCTGAAATGCCGTGTTCCGCTCTGCGGATCCTCGCGTTGCGCAGGTGAAACTCCGCAACGGACACGACGATCGGAAGGGGCCCGCAGGCCTGCCGCGCAAGCGCAGGTCAGCGGGCCTGTCCTAGTTGGCTGCGGTGAGCGCAAGCGCGCACGGGAAGCCCGCTACTCGAAATGACATCGCGTTCCAGTGCCGTTTGGCGTTGTGTGGCTCGCGAATTTGCAACCGGTCGATGTGATCGAGAACGAGCACCGCGCCGTGCGGCATGGCAGCGCATCCGGCTGGCTGAGGTCAGGTCAGGTCAGGTCAGGTCAGGAAGTCCGGCGTTCGCGCCCGTCGAAGTGTCTTGCGCCCAGCGCCGGGGCCGGTAGCCCGGGAAGCCCCTCGCCGGCGTCGGCGCGTCTACGGGCATCGTTGATGAGCCTTTCGGCGTCGGCGAGGCCCTGCCAGCCACGTGCTTCGCCGCTCTTGCACGGCTCCAGCTCCTTGTAGATGTCGAAGAAGTGGCCGATCTCGTTGAGCAGGTGCTGGGGGACGTCGTTGAGGTCGCGGATGTGGTCCATGCGCGGATCATCCGTGGCCACGCACAGGATCTTGGCGTCCGGACCCTTCTCGTCGAGCATCCAGAACACCGCCACCGGTCTCACCCGGACTGTGCAGCCGGGGAAGGTGGGCTGGCCCAGCGGGACGAGCGCGTCGAGCGGTTCTTCGTCCTCGGCGACAGTGCTCGGGATGTAGCCGTAGTCGGCGGGGTACTGGGCGGCGGTGAACAGCGTGCGGTCCAAGCGGATCCGGCCGATGGCGTGGTCCATCTCGTACTTGTTCCGCGAACCCTCCGGGATCTCGACGACCATCTCCAGTTGCATGTCAGCTCCCGGTGCGAGGATGGATGGCGCTCCGCGGAACCAGGGCCCCGAACGCGGAAACCACCAGCGCCGACGCTGGCCGCGGTGACAACACCAGGGACGCCTCTACGGTAAGTCCGGAGACCGGTGGGTGCTCACGCGTGCGGGTGGGTGAGGTAGCGGACGAGCTCCAGCGCCAGGATCCGATCGAAGTGCAAGAAGGTCTCGAACTTGGCGCCGGGCCGCACGGTGGCATCGTCGGCGAGCGCTTGCAGGATCTCGACGAGCGCGCCGATGTCGAGGTGTTCGTCCAGCGAGACGTACGCCCGTTCGACGACGTGGGCGGGCATCGGCACCGACGGGTGGTCTGCCCATTCCGCCACGATGCGACGCCACCGATCCAGGACGGCATCCGCGCGGTCCAGGCGCGTGCGGGTGAGGGGCAGCGGTTGATCGTAGCGCTCGCCGAGCAGCGCGAGCCGAAGGGCGAGCGGGTCGTGCCCGTCGTCGGTTAGCCCCGCCACGAAGTCGGGCGAGCCGTGGCCGAAGTCCGTGAGCACGGGGCCGATCCAGAGCCGCAGCGGGAGGTGCAGGGTGCACGACCACTGGCTGCGCGGACTGCTTTCGTGGCCGCTTTCAAGCATCGCATCGGCCGGACCGCCGAGCAGCTGCGCGGCGTCGTCGATCGACGCGGCGCGGCTGGGCGGCGCAATCCACAGCGCGTCGAGGGCGCGTTCCCAGCCGTTTGACGGGGTCTCGATTGCCGCCGCGGTCTGTACCTGGATGCCGTAGATCTCCTCCAACAGCGGCCCGTAGATGATGTAGGAATGCCCGGTGACCCAGCCGACGTCCGCGGTGCACCAGTAGACGTCGTCCTCCGGCTTGAGGTCGAACACCGCCCAGTGCGTCCAGGCCGCGAAGGCGAGGTAGCCGCCGGTGGTGTGCAGGATTCCTAATCAGTTCTGGGAGTGAGCCATCCGGCAAACTCCTGGTTGGGCGGCTGCCAGTCGAGGACCTGCTCCCCCTCGTGAGCCCATGTGAGGCGTCGTGCGGCTTGGTCCCAAAACGGCAGCGGATCGCGTGCGGCGGTTTCGCAGACGTCGGCCGTCACGTTGGCGTTGGCGGCGAGGTCCTCCGGCGGTGGGAAGCGTCGCGTCTCGTGCAGCAGGTCGTCGAGAGCGGCGTCGTCACTCATCGCGAATTCCTTCTTCGGTTTGCATCGACCACTGCGTGCGACCGCCACGCTCACCGGCCCTCGCAGGTCTCGCACCAGGTCAGCCGGTGCACCCAACGGGGTCCGTTCGTCGCGCTCGGTCGCCTAGATGACCGTGACGGCGCACGGCACGCCGCACATGTCGCACCAGACGTCTTTGTCGAGGTGCAGGATCGCGATGCGCAGGAGCACCACCACCGGTTCGACCGCTTCTCGTTCGGCCGGTGGTCTGCGGTGCTGCCGGAACGGGAACATCCGTCGCCTCTTCCGATCGCCGGAGGCAGGAGCCATCAGCGGTTACCCGCGGTTTGCGGCGAGGCACAATCGCCACTTCACTGTTCCGCGCCCCTTACAAGGCACATGGTCGCAACGAGAAGCTGGCCAAGGTGAGACGCCTTCGCTTCTGGGGCGGTGCGTCATCCAGGCCGCGGCGGGAAGATCGAAACCGCTGTCCTGAAAGTGATCCAGTGGCCGGAACGCGACCAATGCGGACTCGGCGATACCACGCCGCGAGGCGAAGGCGGCCACCAGGAAGGCGGGGCGTGCAATGGTCGACTGCGTGCAGCAGAACGGGCAGCCACGCGAACCTCGTGTGGCTGCCCGTTGGAGCGGCTGGCAGTCAGTTGCCGTGCGCGGCCACCGGTTCCCGCCGGTGGATGACCTGGGTGGGTTCGGCCGTATCTCGCGCGGTGCTGCGGAAACCGCGCAGCCGCAGGCTGTTGCTGACCACGAACACCGAGCTGAACGCCATCGCGGCACCGGCGATCATCGGGTTGAGCAGGCCCGCCGCGGCCAGCGGGAGGGCGGCCACGTTGTAGGCGAAGGCCCAGAACAGGTTGCCCTTGATGGTCCGCAGGGTGCGGCGGGACAGCCGGATCGCGTCGACAGCGGCCCAGAGGTCGCCGCGGACCAGGGTCAGGTCGCTGGCCTCGATGGCCACGTCGGTGCCGGTTCCCATGGCCAGGCCGAGGTCGGCCGCAGCCAGGGCGGCGGCGTCGTTGACACCGTCGCCGACCATCGCCACGACCTTGCCCTCGCCCTGCAGGCGCGTGACCACGTCGACCTTGTCCTTCGGCAGCACCTCGGCGATGACCTCGTCGATGCCGACCTGCTTGGCCACGGACTTGGCGACGGCCTCGTTGTCGCCGGTGAGCAGCACCGGGGTCAGGCCGAGCTCCCGCAGCTGCGCGATGGCCTGCGCCGAGGTGGGCTTGACCGTGTCGGCGACGACCAGCACCGCCTGCGCCTGCCCGTCCCACGCAACCGCGACCGCGGTGCGGCCTTCCGCTTCCGCCGCGGTTTTCGCCTCGGCGAGCTCCGCGGTCAGCGGCTGGCTCCACTCCGCCAGCAGCGCCGAGCGGCCGACCAGGACGGCGCGTCCGTCGACGATGCCCTGCACACCCAGGCCTTCCACGTTGGTGAAGCCCTCCACGGCGGGCAGCTCGCCCACCGCCTGCTCCGCGCCGCGTGCGAGGGCGCGGGCGATGGGGTGTTCGGAGGCGTTCTCCAGCGCCCCGGCGATCCGCAGGACCTCGTCGCGGTCGGTTCCGGCGGTGAGGTGGACGTCGATCAGTTCCATCTGGCCCGTGGTGACGGTGCCGGTTTTGTCCAGGACGACGGTGTCGATGCGCCGGGTGGACTCCAGCACTTCCGGGCCCTTGATCAAGATGCCGAGCTGAGCACCCCGACCCGTGCCGACCAGCAGCGCGGTCGGTGTGGCCAGGCCCAGGGCGCACGGGCAGGCGATGATCAGCACCGCGACGGCGGCGGTGAAGGCGGCCGTCACGCCGCCCCCGGCGCCGAGCCAGAATGTGAGCGTGCCGACCGACAGGGCGATGACGATGGGGACGAACACCGCGGAGATCCGGTCGGCCAGCCGCTGCACGGCGGCCTTGCCGGTCTGCGCGTCCTCGACCAGCTTGGCCATCTGGGCGAGCTGGGTGTCTGAACCGACTCGGGCCGCCCGCACCACCAGCCGACCGCCGGCGTTGACCGTGGCACCGACGATGTTGTCGCCGGGACCGATCTCGACCGGGACGGATTCGCCGGTGAGCATGCTGGCGTCGACCGCCGAGTTGCCTTCCTCGACCAAGCCGTCGGTGGCGATCTTCTCGCCCGGCCGGACGACGAACCGGTCCCCGACGGCGAGTTCGCTGGTGGGGATGCGGACCTCGCGGCCGTCGCGGAGAACCGCGACGTCCTTCGCGCCGAGTTCAAGCAGCGCGCGCAGGGCGGCTCCGGCGCGGCGCTTCGAGCGGGCCTCGAAGTAGCGCCCGGCCAGGATGAAGGTGGTGACACCGGCCGCCACCTCGAGGTAGATCGAGCCATCCCCGCTCATGCGCTGGATCGTCAGCTCGAACGGGTGCGTCATGCCAGGAGTGCCCGCGGTGCCGAACAGCAGCGCGTACAGGGACCACAGGAACGCCGCGATGGTGCCCATAGAAACCAGGGTGTCCATCGTGGCCGCGCCGTGGCGCAGGTTCGTCCACGCGGCCTTGTGGAACGGCCAGGCGCCCCACACCAGCACCGGTGCGGCCAGCGTCAGCGAGATCCACTGCCAGTAGGTGAACTGCAGGGCCGGGATCATCGCCAACGCGACCACGGGCACGGACAGCACGGTCGAGCCGATCAGCCGCTGCCGCAGGGACCGCGTCGGGTCGTCGGGTTCTTCGTCGACCGCCGCGGTCTTGGCCTCTTCCTTCGCGGGAAGGCTGGCACCGTATCCCGCGGCCTCGACCTCCGCGATGAGCCGTTGCGGGTCGAGGCCTTCCGGGACGCTGACCTTCGCCTTCTCCGTGGCGTAGTTGACCGTGGCCGCGACGCCGTCGAGCTTGTTCAGCTTGCGTTCGATGCGCGCGGCACAGGACGCGCACGTCATACCTGAGATCGAGAGCTCCACCTCGCAGGTCGATTGCCCAGGGCTCTGCTCAGCGGCAGTCATGTCCGAAATCCTCCTCGCTGCTCTGCCGGGTCCGGCTCAGTGACCGGTGTGGCCGCTTCCGTTGTGGTGGTCGGTCGCCGGTGCGGCGGCGTTGTTCTCAGCGTCCACAGTAAACTCCGCGGTGCGCACGACGCCGTTGTGCTGGAAGTCCAGGAACAGCCGGTAGTTGCCGGCGGTGGGAACTTCCGCGACGAAGTCGATCCGCGGACCGGGCGCGGTGCGGTCGTCGCCTGGCGCTCCTAGCGGATGCACGTGCAGGTAGGCAAGATCGCCGGTGCGAAGGGACACCAGGTGCCCGTAGGCGGACAGGTAGGGCTGCAGGTCGGTGATGGCAACGCCGTCCTTGGTCACCGTGAGCCGCACCGGGGACGCCTGGCCCGGAACGAGTTCGCCGTCCAGCCGCACCTGGTAACCATCTACTTCGGACAGCCGCGAGGGAGCGAAGGTGCGGGGCTCGAACGCGCCGCCCACCGAGATGTCCGTGCCGAGGATGGTCGAAGCGGCGCCGGTCGGGACGAAGTCGGCGAAGATCCGGTAGCTGCCGGCTTCGGGCAGGTTCAGCGGGACGGTCCAGGTGCCGTCCGTGGCCATTTCCGGGTGCAGGTGCTGGAAACCCGCAGTGTCGCGGCGCACCACGATGAGGTGCATCGGCTTGTCGTGCTCGACGTCGAAGCCGGTGACCGCGTTGCCATCCGGGCCGAGGATCCGGAAGGAGAAGGGTTCGGTGGTGCCGGTGGCCTGCGTCCTGTCGGTGGGCGCGAGGGTGTAGCCGCCCTTGGACGACGCCAGTCCGCCGGGCAGGTCGGTCTCCGCGACGGTGCCGCTGTGGGCGTCTCCGTGTCCGGCGACCTCACCGCCGGGCATGTCGCCGTGGCCGCTCTGGCCGGACATGGCGGGGAAGGGGCCGACAGCGGTACCGGCCGCCCCGGCGCCGCCGGCGACCAGGGCGAGCGCCGCGCCGTAGGCGGAGAGCTTGCCTGCTGTGTTCATGACGTTTCCTCATTGTGCTGGCCGGGCCGGGAGCCCGGGCGGGTCCCGGCCCGGTCGAGGGTGGAGGTCAGCTGGCGGCCAGCTCGTAGCCGGCCTCTTCTACGGCGGCCCGGACCTCGGCGTCGCTGATCGCCTCGGTGCTGGTCACAGTGATCGCGCCGGTGGGCAGGTCGACGGCCACGTCGGAGACGCCGCCGATCTTGCCGACCTCTTCGGCCACCGACTGCACGCAGTGCCCGCAGGTCATGCCGACAACGGTGTAGTTGGACTCGGCCATCAGATGCTCCTCGGTGTCGTGTCGCAAGGGCTGGTGCGGATCTTGTACCCCTGGGGGGTTGCGGTATCCGCACACCTACATTTATACCCCTAGGGGGTACCTGGGTCAACTTTCGATCCATCTTTTCGGGATCGTCCGTCCACATGTGCCGGGGGCCCTGCTTTGCCGCAGAGGTGGGCGTGTGCCGTGGTCGGGCGTCTTGTCTTGCGGGATCAGTGTTCGGCTGCCTCTGCTGGCCGGCGTTCGTGGCGAGGGTCGCGGCTTGCCGGGAAATATACCCATTACGGGTATGGTCCGGCTGGGCTGACGAGATCGAGGAGGAGCGGATGACAAGCCCGTGCCTGGGTCACAGTTTCAATCGAAACTGTGGCCGTTCACCGGGCGGTGCCCTGGGGTAAGTTTTTATCGGTGGAATCCGCTATCATCGTGATATGACGATGAATGGTCCGGAGGGGTGGTCGTCCAGATCGGCGGGGGACGGGTTGGATGCGGCGGTGGCGTTGTTCCACGGCTTGTCGGACGGCACCCGGTTGGCGATCACGCTTCGACTGGCCGATGGCGAAGCCCGGGTGGCGGACCTGGTGGGCGAGCTGGGGTTGGCCCAGTCCACGGTGTCGGCGCACGTGGCGTGCCTGCGGGACTGCGGACTGGTGGTCGGACGGCCCGAGGGGCGGCAGGTGTACTACTCGCTCGCGCGACCGGAGTTGCTGGAACTGCTGGCATCGGCCGAGGCGCTGCTGGCCGCGACCGGTCGTGCCGTGGCGCTGTGCCCGAACTACGGCACCGACAACGGTCCCGGCGAAGTTGCGCTGGTCAACGAGGTGCCTGGTGAGTGAGGCGGAGAAGTCGGCGGACGGCTGCGGTGAAGGGTGCTGCTCGGCATCGGCGGAGGCGAATACCGGCCTGGGAGATAAGCGTCGGGCGGTGCTGCGGCGGCGCATCCGGTGGTTCGTCGCGGCGACGATCACCTACAACGTCATCGAAGCGGTCGTAGCGATCGCGGCCGGTTCGGCTTCCTCGTCCACGGCGCTGATCGGTTTCGGGCTGGACTCGATGATCGAAGTGGCCTCGGCGGCGGCGGTGGCCTGGCAGTTCAGCGGACCGGACCCACAAGCGCGTGAGCGGATCACGCTGAAGATCATCGGCGCGTCGTTCTTCGCGCTGGCCGCGTACGTCGCGGTCGAATCCGTGCGTGGGCTGCTCGGTGGTTCGGAAGCCGAGCACTCGACGACCGGAATCGCCCTGGCGGTACTGAGCCTGGCGGTCATGCCGGTGCTGTCCTACGCCCAACGGCGCGCCGGTCGGGAACTGGGCTCCAACAGCGCCGTGGCCGATTCCAAGCAAACCTTGTTGTGCACCTACCTTTCCGGCGTGCTGCTGGTCGGCCTGCTGCTCAACAGCCTGTTCGGCTGGTACTGGGCGGACCCGGTGGTCGCACTCGTGATCGCGGCCGTGGCGGTGAAGGAAGGGCGTGAAGCCTGGCGCGGCGAGCACTGCTGCTGACCGTGGTGCTGCCACGGGATTGCTGCTGCCGCAGGGCGGACTCGTGAAAGGAGTAATTTCGTCGAAATCCTCTGCGGACAACCGCGTGCTCGAGGCAGGGGAGACGTGCGTCACATTTCTTCCTGTCACATCCCGCGGAGCTGTCGCGTCAGGTGTGTGTAAGCACCAGCAACGGCAGGGGAGATCCCATGGACGCTCGCTTGAACCTCTTCGGCAACCCGGTCGCCGCCAAGTTCCTGAAGCACATCGTGTCGGCGGGCAAGGTGGTCGCGGATACGACGCTGCCAGCCGCGACGCAGGAACTCGTGAAGATCCGAGCCAGCCAGATCAACGGCTGCGGCTTCTGCACCGACATGCACACCAAGGAGGCGGCGCATGCCGGGGAGACCTCGGTCCGCCTCAACCTGATCGCCACTTGGCGGGAGGCCACGGTGTTCACCGAAGCCGAGCGCGCGGCTCTGGAGTTGGCGGAGCAGGGCACCCGCATCGCCGACGCGGCCGGTGGCGTCACGGATGAGGCGTGGGTGAACGCCGCCAAACACTACGACGAGGACCAGCTCGCTGCCTTGGTGTCGATCATCGCCGTCATAAACGCCTTCAACCGCCTGAACGTGGTCGTCCAGCAGCCCGCCGGCGACTATCAGGTCGGCCAGTTCGGATAAGCAACGATTTACCTTGCTGGAACGGCCAATGCCGTCTCACGCCGGCAGCACACGCCCCGGGCGCCTAATCAGTTCTGGGAGTGAGCCATCCGGCAAACTCCTGGTGGTAGCCGGCCGGCAGGTGAGCACTCATGGCTCCTGGACGTTTGAGTCCTAGCGAAAGACAGTGCCCCTGCCGGTAGGCCGGGAGAGTTGATCGCTGCTGGGATGTCGTGCCCGCCCTGGTGGTGTGACGACGGCGGGCGAATCGGTTGGTGACCCGGCGTGTGCCGCCGCCCAGGTCGTCGCCGTCCCGGGCCCGACGAAATCCTCCGTTGCGGTTGCCGCTGGGTACCTACGCCGTCGCCGGCATCAGCGATCACCGTCCACCGGGAGACCCGCCAGTGATCGAGCTGGGTGGCCTGCCCGGCGGCGAAGCCGACGACCGGGCGCTTCCCCGCCGGCGTATGGCGGACTGCGCGATGCACGACGGTGACTCGGTCGGCTTCGCCGCGATCTCCCGGCCGCGAAGGAGATCTCCGACGAGCTGCTCCCGGTCGGCGTGCTGATCCCGTTGCACAATGCTACGGCCACCGTCTGGGCTGCGGGAGACCCGAATGCCCGACAGCACCCGCATCCACGCCTGGTAGTCCTCGACCGCCTGAATCGGTCGAGTGACTCGCAGTGCCGGGTGGCATCGGCTATCCGATCATGTCAACCGGGCACGCCGATTCCGGCGGATTTCCAGGGGAGTGCGAGATGACGAAGATTCAACCGGGGCCGGTGCGGCATCCGGATGTGCGCAGCTGCCCGTTCGACCCGTACGACGGGCTCAGGGAGCTGCGGGAGCAGCGGCCGCTGGCCAGGATGCACTGCCCCGACGGGCGCAACGGGTGGCTGGTGACCAGCCACGCGCTGGTCCGGGAGGTGCTGGTCGACCCGCGCTTCGGTTCGCGCCTGGACCTGCTGCGGTTCCCCTTCCCCGCCGACGCGAATTCGCAAGTTCCACCGGGGTTGTTCAGCGTGCTCGACCCGCCGGAGCACACCTGGTACCGGCGTAAGCTCGCGGGCGGGTTCAGCCCGCGCCGGATGCGGGCGCTGGAACCGCAGATCGAGCGGCTCGTTACCGAGCACCTGACGGCCATGCGGCGCGGTGGCGGCCCCGCCGACCTTGTGGCGTCCTTCGCGGTCCCGGTGTCCGGCCGGGTGATCGGCGAGCTGCTCGGCGTCCGCATTGCCGACGAGGCCGGGTTCCGCAAGGCCACCGAACAGGTGCTGGCACTCGACGATGACGAAGAAGGGGTGAGCGCAGGGTGGCGGGCCGTGTGCGACGTGCTGGCGGAGTTCGTGCGCGACAAGCGGCACCGGCCGGGCGATGACCTGCTCAGCGTGCTGACCGCGGACGACGAGCTGACCGACGACGAGATCACCACGATGGCCGCGATGCTGGTCACCGCTGCCCAGGACACGACCACGAGCATGCTCGCGCTGGGCACCTATGCGCTGCTGAGTCACCCGGGCCAGCTCGCCGCGCTGCGCGGCGATCCGTCGCTGATCGACGGCGCGGTGGATGAATTGCTGCGCTACCTGACGATCAACCACTTCGGTGCGACCCGCGCCGCCCTGGCCGACTTCGAGTTCCACGGCGAATCCATCCGCTACGGCGACCTGATGACGCTGTCGCTGCCGGCCGCCAACCGCGACCCGGCGCAATTCCAGGACCCCGATCGGCTGGACCTCGCCCGCCCGGCGGGTGGCCACATGTCGTTCGGCCACGGCGTCCACCACTGCCTCGGTGCGCAACTTGCCCGAATCGAGCTGCGCATCGGCTTCTCCGGGCTGCTGCGGGAATTCCCGACGCTGAGACTGGCGGTGCCGCCAGAGCAGATCCCGATGCGCGACAACACCATCATTTATGGCGTCCGCCGCCTCCCGGTCGACTGGGACTAATCGACCGCGCCGAGATGCGCGGAAATCGGCGTTGGCTCACGAGATCGCTCCCGCCGTCCGCTGGCATATGCCGCATCGCCACCTAGTAGTAGGAGTCGGGTGGTGAGCGGAGGTGGTCCCCGGTATTGATGTGAGCGGAGATCATCCGGGTGCGAAATGGGGAGTGCGTGATGCGGATCGGTCAGCGCCTACGCGGCGGGTGTGACTTCGTTGCCGTGCTGGGTGTTGCGCCCTGGTGCACCAGTACGTTCGGTGGAGCGCCGCTGGCCTGCTCCGGCTGACGACACCCTCGCACCAGCCCTCGGCGCAACGAGCTCTCTCGGCTCGTTGCCCGCGCCGCGCACCGACGGCATGCCAGCACGTCGTGGCTCGTCCGCGCATTCGCACGCCAGATGATTCGCCGGTCTCCTTCGACCCTTGCCAATTCGAGCGATCGTGCCACGTTCGCGCCACCGCGCCCGACCCGAGGAATCGACGATGGTGAACTCGCAGAATCCTGCTTCCGGAAACAAGGTCGCGCTCATCGGCATCGGCTGCCGGTTTCCCGGCGGCGCCTCAGATCACCGGACCTTCTGGCAGAACCTGGCCGACGGCAAGGACTGCATCGTGCCCACCCCGGTCGATCGGTACGACGTGGGGACGCTCGGCAGCCGGGACAAGACCAAGCCGGGGCGGCTGGTCGGTGGGCGCGGCGGGTACATCGACGGGTTCGACGAGTTCGACCCGGCGTTCTTCGGGATCAGCCCGCGCGAGGCGGAGCACATGGACCCGCAGCAGCGCAAGCTGCTGGAGGTCGCGTGGGAGGCCCTGGAGGACGGCGGGCAGAAGCCCGCCGAACTGGCCGGCCGTGACGTCGGTGTCTTCGTCGGTGCGTTCACGCTGGACTACAAGATCCTCCAGTTCGCCGATCTCGGCTTCGAAACGCTGGCCGCGCACACCGCCACCGGCACGATGATGACGATGGCGTCCAACCGCATCTCCTACTGCCTGGACCTGCGAGGGCCGAGTGTCTCCATCGACACCGCCTGCAGTTCCTCGCTGGTGGCGGTGCACCTGGCGTGCCAGAGCCTGCGCCGTGGTGAGAGCAGCCTCGCGCTGGCCGGCGGCACGCTGCTGCACATGGCGCCGCAGTACACGATCGCGGAGACGAAGGGCGGTTTCCTCTCCTCGGATGGCCGTTCCCGCACCTTCGACGCCGCGGCGAACGGTTACGTGCGGGCCGAAGGGGTCGCGGTTGTCGCGCTGAAACTCCTCGACGACGCGCTGCGCGACGGCGACCCGATCCACGCGGTGATCACCGCCAGCGGGGTCAACCAGGACGGCCGCACCAACGGCATCACGGTGCCGAACGCGGACGCGCAGATCGAGCTGATCGCGCAGGTCTGCGCCGAGGCAGGCATCAGCCCCGGCGCGCTCCAGTACGTCGAGGCGCACGGGACTTCCACCCCGGTGGGCGATCCGATCGAGGCCAACGCGCTCGGGCAGGCGCTGTCGATCGGGCGGAAACCGGGGGAGAAGTGCTACATCGGCTCGGTCAAGACGAACATCGGGCACACCGAGTCGGCGGCCGGGATGGCCGGGCTGATCAAAACCGCGCTGTCGCTGGAGAACGGCAAGATCGCACCGCACATTAACCTCACGCGCATAAATCCCGGCATCGACCTGGCGGCCCAGCCGTACGAGATCCCGGATCGGCTGATCGATTGGCCCGGGCACGAAGGCCCGGCCCGCGCCGGTGTGAACTCGTTCGGCTTCGGAGGCACCAACGCCCACGTCGTGCTGGAGGAAGCGCCACCACGATCGAAGGCCGAGCGCCCGCTCGCGCACCGCACGCACCGCATCCTGCCGCTGACGGCGCAGGATCCGGCGGCACTCCCACAACTCGCGGCACGCATCGCTGACCGGCTCGACGAGGTCGACCTGACCGACCTCGGACACACCCTGGCGCACCGCCGCCAGCACCACGACCACCGTTTGTCCATTGTGTACTCGTCGAAGGAGGAGCTTGCCCGGCGGCTGGCCGAATGCGCCCGGGGTGATGCGCATCCGAGCGTGCTTTCCGGCCAGCTGCGCGAGGAGCGGCGGCTGGTGTGGGTGTTCACCGGCATGGGGCCGCAGTGGTGGGCCATGGGACGGCAGCTGCTGGCTACCGAGCCCATCTTCCGGGAGGTGGTCGAACGCTGCGACCGGGAGATCAACCGCATCGCAGGCTGGTCACTGCTCACCGAACTCACCGCCGACGAGGTGGACTCGCAGATGGCTGAGACGTGGCTGGCGCAGCCGGCGAACTTCGCCGTTCAGGTCGGGTTGGCCGCGCTGTGGCGGCACTGCGGAGTGCGACCGGACGCGATCGTCGGGCACAGCACCGGCGAAGTCGCGGCGTTCTACGAAGCCGGGGTCTACAGCCTGGCCGACGCGGTGCGGATCATCGTCCACCGCAGCCGGCTCCAGCAGAAGCTCGTCGGCACGGGCACGATGCTCGCCGTTGGCGTCGCCGAGGCCGATGCGCAGCGGCGGGTACGGTCCTTCGGGGACCGGGTGTCGGTGGCGGCGATCAACGGTCCCACCACGTGCACCCTCGCCGGGGACGAGGATGCGCTCGCGCAGCTCGCCGGCGAGCTGCGCGAGGAGCAGATCTTCGCGAAATTCCTGGATGTCCGCGTGCCCTACCACAGCGCGCGCATGGAGCTGATCAAGGACGAACTGCTGTCCTCTTTGGATGGGCTGCGGCCGAATCCGGCGCTGGTCCCGCTCTACCTGACCGGCCAGGAGGGCATCGCGGACGGCACCGAGCTGGACGTCGGTTACTGGTGGCACAACGTCCGCGACAGCGTCCGCTTCCGGGCAGCGGTGGACCGCCTCGCCGAGGACGGGTACCGGCTGTTCCTGGAGATCGGCCCGCATCCTGTTCTGGCGCACTCGATCCGGGAATGCCTGTTGGACAAGCAGATCGAAGGCACCTCGGTGCCGTCCATCCGCCGCGGGGAAGACGAGGCCGAGCGGTTCGCAGCGTCCCTGGCGACCCTGCACAACCTCGGTGTCGACATCGACTGGGACGTGCTCGAACCCGACGGCCGGGCGGTTTCGCTGCCGACCTACCCGTGGCGTCGCGACCGCTACTGGGTGGAGCCCGCGCCGGTCGCGCAGGTGCGGCTCGGACGCGTCGACCACCCGCTGCTCGGGCGGCGCCTGCTCACCGCGAACCCCGGCTGGGAGGCGAGCCTCGACATCGAGTCGACGCCTTACCTGCGGGACCACCGCATCCAGGGAGACGTGGTGTTCCCCGCAGCCGGCTACGTGGAAATGGCGGCGCAAGCGGTGCGGGCCATGACCGGCGGCACGGCGGTCGCGTTGGCCGACATCGAACTGCGGAAGGCGCTGTTCCTGCCGGAGAACGAGGCGAAGCGGGTGCAGCTGTCCTGCTCCGAGGACGCCGCGTTCACCATCGCGACGGTGAACGGCGAGGACCGCCGTGCTGTGCACGCCACCGGGGCGTTGCGCGCCGTCCAACCGAGCTTGCCGGGTGCGACGCTGGACGCGGACGCGATCCGAGCGCGATGCCCGAGGCACCTCGACAGCCCGGACTGCTACGCGGCTTTGGCCGGGCTCGGCTACCACTACGGCCCGGCTTTCCAGGCCATCGAGCAGGTCTGGATCGGGCCGGGTGAAGCGCTCGCCCGCATCCGGCCGACCGAAGCGCTCGGCGACACCGCGGGCCACCACTTCCACCCGGCGCTGCTGGATGCGTGCTTCCAGACGTTGCTGACCCCGTTGATCGCCGAAGACGTCGCGGGAACCGGCGTCCGGCTGCCGCTGTCCATCGCCGAAGTGCGGACCGTACCGATCGGCGACCAACCGATCTGGGCGCACGCCACGATCGTGCGCCGCGACGGCGACGAACTCGTCGGCGACCTCACCGTGCACGCCGATGACGGAACAGTGCTCGGCCACATCGGGGGATTCCGCGCCGCCGACATCGAGCAGGTGTCGGCCGGCGTCGCACCAACCACAATGGACAATTGGCTGCTCGCGCCGACCTGGGTGCCAGTCCCGGACTTGCCCGGGCGCGCCGATGCGCCCGGTGACATGCTGATCCTCGCCGATTCGCAGGGCATCGGTGACGAACTCGCCGCGCAGGCGCGCGCCCGGGGAGGGCGCTGCCACCTGGTGCGCGTGGGGGAGGAGTACCGGCGAGGCGAGCGTGAATCGACGGTCGTGCCGGGCAATGCAGCCGACCTGCGGCGCCTACTCGCCGAACTGCCCAGTTCCTTCGACGCCGTGGTGCACCTGTGGAACCTGGACTGCCCGGCCTTCGGGTCCGCCGACGGCTCCGAACGCGCGCGGCAGCACACGACGGGGACCCTCTCGCTGCTGGCTCTCGCGCAAGCGCTACACGCCGAACAGGCCCGGGCCAGGCTGCACGTCGTGACGCGCGGTGCCCAGGCGGTGTCCGGCGGTGCCGAGGTCGAGCCGCTGGGCGCACCGGCCTGGGGCATCGGCCGGGTGCTGTGGCAGCAGGAACTCACCGCGAACCGGGGCAAGCTGATCGATTTCGACCTCGCCGGAACGGACGTGGTCGCCGATGCAGCCGCGCTCCTGCGCGAGATCGCCGTTGCCGACGAGGAGGAGATCGCTCTTCGCGGCGACCGCAGGCACACCAGCCGCCTCGCCCGGCCCGACGGCCTGCTCAACCCGCTTCCGCTGCGCCTGCGGGCCGACGGCAGCTACCTGGTCACCGGCGCGTTCGGCGCGCTCGGTCGGCTCGTGTGCCGGACGCTGGCCAAGCGGGGAGCCCGCCGCCTGATCCTGGTCGGCCGCACCGAACTGCCCGCCCGGGACCGGTGGTGCGACATCGACCCGGACACCCCGACCGGCCGGAAGGTGTCCCTGGTCAGAGATTTGGAGGCACTCGGTTCGCAACCGGTCCCGGTGTCGCTGGACGTTGCCGACGAGACCGCCTTCGGTGCTTGGCTCGCCGACCACCGGCGGCACGGCCTGCCGCCCATCCGCGGGGTTTTCCACCTCGCGGGCAACGTCGAAGACGTGCTGCTGCCGGAGATGGACCGGCTGACCTTCGACACCGTGCACGATCCGAAGACCGTCGGTGCCACCGTGCTGCACCGGCAGCTGCGCGCCGAACCGCTCGACCACTTCGTGCTTTTCTCCTCGATCGCCTCGGTGCTGACGACTGCTGGCCAGACGAACTACGCGGCCGGCAACGCGTTCCTCGACGCGCTTGCCCACCACCGGCGGTCGCTCGGACTCCCAGCGCTGAGCATCGACTGGGGGCCGTGGGCGACCGGAATGATCGCCGAACTCGGCCTGGTCGAGCACTACCGCAACAGCCGGGGCATGAGCTCGCTGTCGCCGGAGGCCGGGATGGCCGTGCTCGAACGAGTCATCGGCCAGGACCGCGCCCAGCTGCTGGTCGCCACGATCGTGGACTGGCCGACTTTCCTGTCCTGGTACCCCGCGCCGCCGCTGCTGGTCGCCGATCTCGCCGCCGAAGCGGCCACGGAGCCCGATGTGGACGGAAGTTTCCTGGAGGAGTTCCACGGCGCCGCGCCGGATCGCCGCCGACAGCTGCTCGCCGGGCACTTCTGCGAGCTGGTCGCCACCGTGCTCCGGGTTCAGCCCGCTCAGGTCGACGAGACGGCGAGCCTCAACGCGTTGGGACTGGACTCGCTGCTGGCGATGGAACTCCGTGCCCGCATGCAAACCGAGTTCGGCGTCGCGCTGCCGGTGGTGGCGCTGCTGGGAAGCGCGCCGGTCGGCGAACTGGTCGACCGGCTGCACGATCAGCTGGCCGCCGCGGGCAACGACGCGGGCACCGGCGCGGAGGTCGAGGAGTTCCACGACCAGCGGCAGTACCCGTTGACGCAGAACCAGCAGGCCCTGTGGTTCCTCAAGCAGCTCAACCCGGACGGCTTCGCCTACAACATCGGCGGCGCGGTGGAGGTGCGCACCGAGCTCGACCCGGACCTGATGTTCGAGGCTTACCGGGCGATGCTGGAACGGCACCCCAGCCTGCGGGCGAACTTCGTCCTGGTCGACGGCGAACCGGTGCAGCGGATCTCCTCGGCGATCAAGCCGGACATCGAGCTGTTCGACGTCAGCGACGAGTCCTGGGACGACATCTACCAGCTGATCATCCGCGAGTACCGCAAGCCGTACGACCTCGAGAACGACCCGCTGGTGCGCTTCCGGCTGTTCCGGCGGGGCCCGGACCGTTGGGTGATCACCAAGGCCGTGCACCACATCGTCTCCGACGCGATCTCGACGTTCACCTTCATCGAAGAACTGCTCGCGGTCTACGAGGCGCTGCGTGCTGGCCGCCGCGCCGAACTGCCCCCGGCGACCGCCACCTACCTGGACTTCCTCAACTGGCAGAACCGGTTCCTGGCCAGCCAGGACGCGCAGCGGATGCTCGACTACTGGCGGCAGGCCCTGCCCGCCGAACCGCCAGTGCTGAACCTGCCCACCGACAAGCCGCGCCCGGCAGTGCAGACCAACAACGGTGCCTCCGAGTTCTTCGTCCTCGACGAGGAGCTGACGGCGCGGGTGCACGCGCTGGCGCGCGAGCACGACGTGACAGTGTTCGTGGTCCTGCTCGCCGCCTACTACCTGCTGCTGCACAGCTACTCGGGGCAGGACGACGTGATCGTCGGCAGCCCGGTGAGCGGCCGTACGCAGGACGAGTTCGCCTCGGTTTACGGCTACTTCATCAACCCGCTGCCGTTGCACGTGAACCTGTCCGGGCAGCCGACCGTAGGAGAACTGCTGGTCCGCACCCGGGACACCGTCCTCAACGGGCTGGACAACCAGGAGTACCCGTTCGTGCTGCTGGTCGACGAGCTGGGCGGGGCGCACGACCCGAGCCGGTCGGCACTGTTCCAGGCCATGTTCATCCTGCTCACCCACAAGGTTGCCACCGAGAAGTACGGCTACCGACTGGAGTACGTCGAACTGCCGGAGGAGGAAGGGCAGTTCGACATCACGCTGTCGGCCTACGAGGACGAGGCGGACCGGCGCTTGCACTGCGTCTTCAAGTACAACTCCGACCTGTTCCGCCCCGAGACGATCCGGCGGCTGGCCGCGCACTACCGCAACCTGGTCGACTCGCTGACCCGCACTCCCGCCGCCGAACCCATCACGCACGTGCGGATGCTCGACGCCGCCGAATCCGAGCAATTGCTGGAGAAGTTCAGCGGCGGCGACCGGCAGGTGACCGGTGATGTGCCGGTGCACCGGCTGATCAGCGAGGTGGCGGCGGAGCGGCCTGATGAGATCGCCGTTTCGGTGCCGTCGGAAAGCGGAGAGGTACGGCGACTCAGCTACGCGGAGCTCGAACGAGAGTCCCGGGGCATCGCGCATCGGTTGCGCGAACTCGGTGTCTCCGACGGCGCGGTCGTTGCGCTGTGCATGGACAAATCACCCGAGCTGATCGTCACGCTGCTCGCGGTGCTGCGCGCCGGCGCCGCGTATCTGCCGCTGGATCCCGGCTACCCGGCGGAGCGGCTCGCCGACATGGTGCGCGGCGCGGGCGTCGGCCTGGCCGTCGTCGACGACGCTCACCGGGACCGGCTGGCCGGAGTGGACGTCGTGCTGACACCGGCAGAGCTGCGGTGCGAGGCGGGGGCGGAAGTCTCGGACGGCCAGACCGACCTCGATTCGACCGCCTACGTCATCTACACCTCCGGTTCGACGGGCCGCCCGAAGGCCGTTCGGGTCAGCCACCGCAACCTTTCCTCGGCGTACCGGGCGTGGCACGCGGAATACCGCCTCGACGACGTCCACGTGCACCTGCAGCTGGCGAGCTTCGCTTTCGACGTGTTCACCGGCGATCTGGTGCGAGCGCTGTGCTCCGGCGGAACCCTGGTGCTGATCAGCCGCGGTCTGCTGTTCAACACCGCCCGGCTTCACGAGACGATGCGCGCGGAGCGCGTCGACTGCGCCGAATTCGTGCCCGCCGTCGTACGCGGCCTGATGAGGCACTGCGAGCGGACCGGCGGACGCCTCGACTTCATGCGCCTGCTGGTCGTCGGCTCCGACGCGTGGAAGGTCGAGGAGTACCAGCGGTTGCGCGAGCTGTGCGGCCCGGCCACCCGCGTGATCAACTCCTACGGGCTCAGCGAGGCCACCATCGACAGTGCCTTCTTCGAAGGCCCGGCCGACCACCTCGCGCCGGGCCAGCTGGTCCCCATCGGCCGGCCGCTGCCCAACAGCAGGCTCTACATCCTCGACCGGCACGACCGGCCGGTGCCGCCAGGCGTGCCCGGTGAGCTGTGGGTCGGCGGCGACGGCGTGGCCGTCGGCTACCTCGGCGACGACGAGCAGACCGCGCAGCGGTTCGTCACCCACACCTTCGGGCCGGGACCGGTGCGGCTGTACCGCACCGGCGATCTGGCCCGCTGGGACGCCGACGGCACCGTGCACCTGCTCGGGCGCGCCGACGCGCAGATCAAGGTGCACGGCCACCGCATCGAGACCGGCGAGATCGAGGCACGGCTGGTGGCCTGGCCGGAACTCGCGCAGTCGGTCGTCACGGCACGGCCGGACGCCGACGGGAACAGCGTGCTGTGCGCCTACTGCGTACCCGCCGACGGCGCGACGCTGGACCGCCGGGCACTGCGCAGGCACCTCGCCGAATACCTGCCGACGTTCATGATCCCGTCGCACCTCGTCGAGGTCGCCGCCTTGCCGCTCACCCCCAACGGCAAGGTCGACATCGCCGCGCTGCCCGAGCCCCGACCCGCCCAGGACGAAGCCGACGAAGAGCCGGTGACCCTGTTCGAGGAGCGCATGGCCGAGCACTGGAAGTCAGTGCTGGGTCTGGAGCAGGTCGGGCTTCGGGACGACTTCTTCGAGGTCGGCGGCAGTTCGATCAGGCTGATCGAGCTCATCCACCACCTGCAGGCCGAGTTCAACATCAGCATCCCGGTCAGCCTGCTGTTCAAGGGCACCACGCTGCACGGCATGGCGACCACGCTGGAGCACATCATCACCGGCCGGATCGGCGGGGCCAAGCCGTACCTGACCTTCAACACCGGCGGCGACCCGCTGTTCTGCTTCCCGCCGGCCGGTGGGCACGGCCTGGTCTACCGGCGGTTCGCCGCGCACCTGCCGGCTCGCCGCATCGTCGCGTTCAACTACCTGACCGGCGACGACAAGGTGCGCCGCTACGCGGACCTGGTCGAGGACGACCAGCCCGATGGCAGGTGCGTCCTGCTCGGCTACTCGCTGGGCGGCAACCTCGCCTTCGAGGTGGCCGGGGAGCTGGAGCGGCGCGGCCGCGAAGTGTCCGATGTGCTCATCATGGACTCCTACCGGATCGGCGAGTCCTTCCAGTTCGGCGAGGAACACCTCGAAGCGTTCGAGCACGAGCTCGCCGAACACCTTCGCAAACACACCGGATCCGAGGTGGTCGCCGAGGAAACCCGCGAACAAGCCAGGGATTACCTGCACTACTGCAGCCGAACACCGAACACCGGGACGGTCCGGGCCGCGGTGAGCGTGATCTGCGACCACGACAAGGCCGAGTACTACGCCGCCGACGCCCCGGGCAGCTGGCACGGCAGCTCCGCCACGCGCAGCGACGTGCGCCGAGGCTCCGGCAGCCACGCGGAAATGCTCGACGAGGCGCACCTACCGGCAAACGCGGGCCTGGTGCGCGAGATCCTGGCGGGAGGTGCGGGCGATGACGCGTGACCACGTTGCGGGCGGCAAGCCGAGCGTCATCATCATCGGTGGAGGTATCGCGGGTCTGGCGGCCGGCTGCTACGCGCAGATGAGCGGGATGGACACCCGCATCCTGGAGAAGCACGTGCTGCCCGGAGGCTGCTGCACGGCGTGGTCGCGCGAGGGCTACATCCTCGACTACTGCATCGAGTGGCTGATCGGCACCGCGCTTGGCAACGAAGCCAACCAGATCTGGCGTGAGCTCGGCGCGCTCGACGGCAAGGCGATCACCAACTTCGAGATGTTCAACCGCGTCGTGGACGAGAACGAACGCGAGGTGACCTTCTACAACGACCCGGACCGGCTCCAGCGGCACCTGCTGGAGATCTCGCCCGCCGACGCGCCGCTGATCAAGTCGTTCTGCCGGGACCTGCGGCGCTTCCTGCGGCTCGACGTCTTCCCGTTCCTGAAGCCGCCGCCGCTGAGAACGCTGCCCGAGAAACTGGACGTGCTGCGGAAGGTGCTCCCGGCGTTCTTCCTCTTCTGGCGCACCTCGGCGACGCGGATGGATGACTTCACCGCGAAGTTCCGGGATCCGCTGCTGCGTCGGGCGTTCCCCAACGTCTTCTTCCAGGACCACGAACGCTTCCCGGTGCTGCCGTACCTGTACAACATCGCCTGCGCCTACCACGGAAACGCGGGCTTCCCGCAGGGCGGCTCCCTGGGGCTGGCGCGGTCCATCGAGAACCGGTACGCCGAGCTCGGCGGCGAGATCAGCTACCGCGCCCGCGTGGCGCGCGTTCTGGTCGATGACGACCGGGCCGTCGGCGTGGAACTGAACAACGGCGACCGGGTCTACGCCGATCACGTCATCTCGGCCTGCGACGGGAACACCACGATCTACCGCTTCCTGGACGGCAAGTACACCAGCCCGGCCATCGACAAGCTCTACACCGAGATGCTCGGCAAACCGGGCTTCGTGTACCCGAGCATGATCTCGGTGTTCGTCGGCGTCGACGGAGATCTGCCACCCGAAGCCCCGCACAGCACCACCTACCTGCTGTCCGAACAGGACGCCGCGGCACTGCCGTGCGTCCTGCAGGACAGCCTCGTGGTGCAGCTGCGCTCCCGCTACTGGCCCGGGTGCGCGCCGCCGGGCAAATCACTGTTCCACTGCACCTACTTCAGCGAATTCGGGTACTGGCGTGAGCTGCGCACCCGCAACCGCCGCGCGTACTGGGCGGATAAGCGCAAGGTGGCCGAGTTCGTGCGGGGATTCCTGGAGAAGCGCTATCCCGGCGTCGGCGGGCGCATCGAGGTCATCGACGTGGCCACGCCGACGACCAACTACCGCTACACCGGCAACCACAACGGCAGCATCCTCGGCTGGATGGGCTTCACCGAAGCCGATGACTTGGCGACCGAACTGGTCGAAAAGCAGCGGATGCGGCTGCCGGGGCTGGCAGGTTTCTCGATGGCGGGCCAATGGGTCGGCGGCGGCGGGCTGATCAAGGCCGCCGCCAGCGGGCGATTCGTCACCCAGTACCTGTGCGAGGAGCTCGGCATCCCGTTTCAGGCATGGGAAAGCACCGGTGGCCGGGCCTGGTGCCCGGACATGCTCGGCCACCTGCCCCAACTCGACGTCCGGCCCATGCAGTTGACCGAGGAGGCCTGAACATGTCTCGGCGAAGCGTGATCATCATCGGCGGCGGGCTCGGCGGCCTGTCCACCGGCTGCTACGCGCAGATGAACGGCTACCGCAGCCGGATCTTCGAGATGCACGAGATCCCAGGTGGCTGCTGCACCGCCTGGGACAAGGGTGATTTCACGTTCGATTGCTGCGTGAGCTGGCTGCTCGGCAACGGTCCGGGCAACGAGATGCACCAGATCTGGCTGGAACTCGGTGCCCTGCAGGGCAAGCAGATGCGCCACTTCGACGTCTTCAACATCGTGCGCGGCCGCGACGGCCGCGCCGTCTACTTCTACTCCGACCCGGACCGGTTGCAGGAGCACCTGCTCGACCTCTCGCCGATCGACGCGCGGCTGATCCGGGACTTCTGCAACGGGCTGCGCAAGTTCCGCAAGCTGCTCTCGGTCTACCCCTTCCTGAAGCCGGTCGGCCTGATGGGGACCTTCGAACGCTGGCGGATGCTGGCGTCCTTCGCGCCCTATTTCAACCTCATCCGCAAGTCCATCGGCACGCTGATGACGGACTACTCCGCGAGGTTCCGCGATCCGCTGCTGCGGGAGGCGTTCAACTTCATCCTCTACGAGAAGCATCCGGCGTTCCCGGTGCTGCCGTTCTACTTCCAGCTGGCGGCACACGCGAACGGGTCGGCCGGGGTGCCCGAGGGCGGATCGCTGGGCCTGGCGGAGTCGATCGAGCGGCGCTACCGCCGACTCGGCGGCGAGATCACCTACCACGCGAAGGTCGAGGAGGTGCTGGTCGAAGACGACCGCGCGGTGGGGGTGCGGCTCAGCGACGGGTCCGAGTTCCGGTCCGACATCGTGGTGTCGGCCTGCGACGGCCACACCACGACGATGAAGCTGCTCGGCGGCCGCTACCTGACCGACACCCACCGCGAGCTCTACACCAGGACGATCAACGAGCCGGGCATGATTTTCCCGGGGTATTTCGCGCTCTTCCTCGGCCTGGACCGGCCCTTCCTGGACGGCGAGCCGTGCACCACCCACCTGCTCGACGGGGAGGTGGCCGGCGAGCTGATCGGCATTCGGCACCCCAGCATCAACGTCCAGTTCCGCAGCTCGCACTACCCGGAGCTGGCACCGCGGGGGAAGACCATCGTCTACGCGACGTACTTCTGCGACATCGAGCCGTGGCGCGCGCTGTCCACCGGCCCGGAGCAGGCCACCCGGATGCGCAAGGGGGAGCCGCGGCACACCCTCTCGGTGCGCCGCGGTACCGCGTACTACGCGGCGAAGCGCCAGGTGAAGAACGCGATCGTGGACTTCCTGGACCAGCGCTACCCGGGCCTGAAGGACGCGGTGGTCGTCCGCGACATCTCCACACCGCTGACCCAGGTCCGCTACACCGGCAACTACGACGGCACGGTGCTCGGCTGGCAGCCGTTCGTCGAGGGGGGCGAGACGATGGAGAAGGTGATCAAGGAGCATGGGCCGCGACTGCCCGGGCTGGAGAACTTCTACTTGTCCGGGGTCTGGGCCACCACCGGCGGCCTCATCCGGGCCGCGGCGGCGGGCCGGCAGGTGATGCAGTTCGTCTGCCGAGACGACGGCAGGGAGTTCACCGCGAGCATCGACGACAGCGCCCCCGCACCGACCCACCTGGTGATCCCGGTCGGGTCGGACGCCGCTGCGTGGTCGGCCGAGCAGGAGCGCACCGCCGGCCATGACGTGACAGCGCGCCCCCAGCAGGGGGCGCGTCCGCCATATCGGATCACCACATGACCGGAAGCGAATCCAGGCCGTGGGTCAGGTGGCCGGAGCGGAACTCGGGCTCGGCGGCCAGCCGCAGCCCGGGGAACCGGCCGAGCAGAGCGGGAAGCGCGATCCGCATCTGCAAGCGGGCCAGCGGCGCACCGATGCAGTGATGCGGTCCGTGGCCGAACGCGACGTGCCGCGACGCCGGGCGGGTGATGTCCAGGTCGTCCGGCCGCACTACGAAGTCCGGGTCGCGGTTGGCGGCGGGCAGCGAGCACATCACGAGGTCACCGGCGTTGATCGTTCGCCCGGCGATCTGCACCTGTCGGGTGGCGACCTTGGCGGTGGTGTTGTGGAGGATGGACAACCAGCGCAGCAGCTCTTCGATCGCGGCGTCGACCAGCCCAGGGTCCCGCCGCAGCACGCCGAGCTGCTCGGGGTGCCGCAGCAGGGCGAACGTACCTAGTGCGAGCATGTTCGACGTGGTCTCGGACCCGGCCAGCAGGAGCAGGCTGGCCAGGCCGACGAGTTCGGCGTCGTCGAGCTCCGTACCGTGCCGGCTCGCCAGCCGTCCCAGCAGCCCGTCGCCGGGCTCAACCCTGTTGCGGGCGACGAGCTTTGCCATGTAGGCGTGCGATTCGGCCTGCAGCGCGGCGCGTTCCGCATTGGACGTGGTGATGTCGAGAAAGCCGTCGGTGCGCTTCTGGAAGTCGTCGCGGTCCTCGTGCGGGACGCCTAGGAGCTCGCTGATGACCAGCACTGGAACTGGGTTGGTGAAGGCGGGAACGAGGTCGCCTGGTGCCCCGGAGCGTTCCAGGGCGTCGAGGTGCTCGTTGACGATCCGGTCGATCCGCGGCTCCAGTCGGCGCAGCCGACGGGCCGTGAACTCCGGTGCGATCCTCCGGCGCAGCTGGGTGTGCTCGGGCGGGTCGGAAGCGAGCAGGTTGAGCGTTGCGCGAATGGCGCTCGCATCGTCGCCGGGTTCCGGTGCTTCGGACTCCAGGGTGCCGGCCTGCATGGTGTTGCTGAAGCTCTCCCAGTCGGAAAGCACGCTGCGGACGTCCGCGTAGCGGGTGATCAGCCAGGTGTCCAGGCCGAAGCCGCTGGTGATCCGGACGATGCCGTCGTGCTGTCGGAGCGAGCTGAGTTCGGGAACCGGGTCGAATCCGGTCCGCCGCATGTGGATCGGAATTTCCTGCGATCGTTGCACCGCATCTCCTTCTGCCGGGGGGTCGTCGCGAACATAGCGAAGCGGGCGCGCCTCGACATCTACAGTGGACACTTATGGGTAGACAACGCGGATTTCCCTTGCAGGCACACGAATCCGGCTGCAAGACTCGCGCGGGACACAACTTTTTCCGATGGAGTGGAGGCGGGCGTGGGAAACGGTGCGACCCGGACCGCGGTGGGCCCGATCGCCTTCGTCGCGGTCGATCAGCGTGACGACAACCCGCTGGTGCGCGACGAACTGGCCCACCGGTTCCTGCCCGCCGGGTTGCGACCGATCGTGGCGCTGACCAGGTTCCGGCCGGTCCGCCGATGGCTGATCAACGCGACCGAGCGGAAGATGCCGGGCATCTGGGCGAGCACACTGTGCCGGAAGTGCTACATCGATGACAGGTTCGCGGACGCCGTGAGCGCGGGCTTCGAGGCCGTGGTGATCCTCGGAGCGGGCTTCGACACCCGCGCCCACCGGCGACCCGATCCGCAGCGCACCCGGATCTACGAGGTGGACCTGCCCGAGAACATCGACCGCAAGCGGAACCGGCTGCGCGGACGGCTCGGCGAATCCGTGGCGCTGGTGGCGGTCGATCTCGAATCCGGTGAGCTGCCGGCGGCGCTCTCGGCGCACGGTTTCCGTCTCGAGCGGCCGACGTTGTTCATCGCGGAAGCCGTCACGCCCTACATGGCCGGGGAGTCGGTGCGCGCGATGTTCGAGTTCCTGGCGTCGGCAGCCGCCGGCAGCCGGCTCGTGTGCACCTTCCTACGCGAGGATTTCCTCGACGGGACATCGCTGCGCGGTGGGGAGGCGCTGCACGAGGAGTACGTGGTCAGGCGCAAGCTCTGGCGATTCGGGCTCGACCCCGAGCAGATCGGAGGCTTCCTCGCGGGCTACGGCTGGCGGCAGGTCGAGCAGCTGGGCCCGCGGGAGTACGCCGACCGCTACCTCGCACCGGCCGGTCGGAGCCTGCCCGTTGCTGCACTCGAAACCGCCGTCTACGCCGAGAAGGGCTGAGCGCCAAATCCGGAACCGAACCGGCATGCGACTCGACCGGAGGCACTACCTCCGCGCCGATGGACCTGTATCGATTTAGTTCTCGGCCTGGAACTCGGTTGGCCAGGGAGTGTGGTGAATGCTTCCGGCGGTCGGCCGCGTGCGTTCGGGCCTGAGGTGACCCCCGGATTTGCATGGTCATTCATTACGATGCATACTTTCTCTCATGTCCAAGGTTCTCACCTCCCTGCCTGTCGGCGAGCGCGTCGGCATCGCCTTCTCCGGCGGCCTCGACACTTCGGTCGCGGTCGCGTGGATGCGCGACAAGGGTGCCGTCCCGTGCACCTACACCGCCGACATCGGCCAGTACGACGAGCCCGACATCGCCTCGGTGCCAGGCCGCGCGCTGACCTACGGTGCCGAGATCGCGCGCTTGGTCGACTGCCGCGCGGCGCTGGTTGAGGAGGGCCTGGCCGCGCTGACCTGCGGTGCGTTCCACATCCGCTCCGGCGGGCGCCCGTACTTCAACACCACGCCGCTCGGTCGCGCCGTCACGGGGACCCTGCTGGTCCGGGCGATGCTCGAGGACAACGTGCAGATCTGGGGCGACGGATCGACGTTCAAGGGCAACGACATCGAGCGGTTCTATCGGTACGGCCTGCTCGCGAACCCGCACCTGCGCATCTACAAGCCCTGGCTCGACGCCGACTTCGTCTCCGAGCTCGGCGGCCGCAAGGAGATGTCGGAGTGGCTGCTCGCGCACGACCTGCCCTACCGCGACAGCACCGAGAAGGCCTACTCGACCGACGCCAACATCTGGGGTGCCACCCACGAGGCCAAGACCCTGGAGCACCTCGACACCGGCATCGAGACCGTGGACCCGATCATGGGCGTGCGGTTCTGGGACCCCGAGGTCGAGATCGCCACCGAGGATGTGACCATCGGCTTCCAGCAGGGCCGCCCGGTGACGATCAACGGCAAGGAGTTCGCCACCCCGGTCGACCTGGTGATGGAGGCGAACGCGATCGGTGGCCGGCACGGCCTGGGCATGTCGGACCAGATCGAGAACCGGGTGATCGAGGCCAAGAGCCGCGGCATCTACGAGGCCCCCGGCATGGCGCTGCTGCACGCCGCGTACGAGCGGCTGGTCAACGCGATCCACAACGAGGACACCCTGGCGGCCTACCACAACGAGGGGCGGCGGCTCGGTCGGCTGATGTACGAGGGCCGCTGGCTCGACCCGCAGGCGCTGATGCTGCGTGAGTCGCTGCAGCGCTGGGTTGGCATGGCGGTCACCGGCGAGGTTGTCCTGCGGCTGCGGCGCGGCGAGGACTACTCGATCCTGAACACCTCCGGTCCCGCCTTCAGCTACCACCCGGACAAGCTGTCGATGGAGCGCACCGAGGACGCGGCGTTCGGCCCGGTGGACCGGATCGGCCAGCTCACCATGCGCAACCTGGATATCGCCGACTCGCGCGCCAAGCTGGAGCAGTACGCGGGTCTCGGCATGGTTGGCACCAGCCCCGCGTTCATCGGTGCCGCCCAGGCGGCATCGACCGGGCTGATCGGTGCGATGCCTCAGGGCGGAGCCGAGGCCATCGCCGCGCGCGGCGAGGTTCCGGTCTCCGGCGAAGGCGAGACGCTCGACCGCGCCGCGATGGAGTTCGGCACCGACTGACCGGCCCGCGGTCGGCAACCCGCTGGTCACCGTCCACATCGGACGCGATGCCGCAGAGCGCCTGCTCTGCGGCATCTTCGCTGTACGCCCGGCATGGGCGATTGCTTGGGGGTGTGAGTCCCCTGGAGGAAGAGGTGGTGGTAACTCCGAGCCGGAGGCAACTGCGTCGTCGTGAGGCGGGGTGGGAAGGAAGCCCGAGGCGAAACTCTGCACCGAGGAACACGAACCGTGTATAAGGCATGTCGGTTGGGGTGAGTCGGCAGCATACGACGAAGCCCGTCACCGCCAAGACGGCCGGTGTGTAGACGCGGCGGGCGTAGAGGGAAAGTGATCGTTCTTATCCGGGGAGGTCTGTCCGGGTGTCGGCTGTGCTTGACGGTGGTCGCCGCGCCGACGGCTGTGGCTGTGCGGTCGGGGCTGACCGGGCAGAAGTCGTCGCGGGCCCATTTCCTGGCTCGTTCGGTGGAGCGTGGTGGGGTCCCGGGTGGTGTCGATTTCGACGGTCCACGGGAGCGGGCATTCGTCGGTGCAGTCGATGTCGCCGTGGTAGATCCATACGGTGCTTTCGCCCGCGTACTAGCGGAAGGCTTCCGCGCTGGACGAGGAGGCGTCCCGAAAGGTGATCAGGGAGATTGGAGAACCACTGTGAGGACAACGGGCTTAGCCGGTGAGTGGCGCAAGAGCATTCGCAGCGCTTCAGCAACGGTCTCGGATGAGGCCGTGGGTGTGCGCGACTCGAAAGATCTCGATGGCGGGTTTTTCCTTGTGAGCCCAGCACAATGGAGTGCTTTCACTTTCACCACTCGGGTCAAGAGCGGGCAGTTCGATTAGCAGGCGCAGGCTCGTGACGTGAGCGTGGAGGTGGATTTAGCGGCCTTCGCGCTCACGAGTGTTCGTTGTGGGCCGATGGGGGCAGCGAGTGGGTCGGCTGACGCACCCGGGCGGCCGCTGCACCGGCGAGGTCATCCCGCTCTCCGGGCCGCCGACCGATTCCCCGGGCTGAAAGCCGGGCGCGGGTAAATCCCGCGCCCGTGCCCGGGGCGGTCAGACCTGCTGGGCGCCGCGCTGGCCGTTCTCGATGACGAAACGGGCGCGGTCGCGGACCGGCGAACCGGGCGTCTCGACGTAATCGATGACGCGGAAGTCGGCCATCCACTCCGAGTGGGTGATGGTGTTGCGGACGTAACCGCGATTGCGGTTAATGAACTTGATGTGCGGGTTCTCCTGGAGCCCGACCGCATCGGTGGGGTTCTGGTCGACGCCGTTGCCGTTCGAGGTGATCGAGGTGCCGACCAACTCGGTGGCCACGGTCGGCGATGCCGGGTCGTCGAAGTCGGCCTTGACGTCGGCGACGTAGTTGGCGTGAACGTCGCCGGTGATCACGACCGGGTTGGAGGCCGTGGCCAACTGGTCGCGCACGAGGTTGCGCTCAACTACGTAGTTGTCCCAGGCGTCATCGCTGAAGGAATCGGCGTCGCCCGCGGTGAAATCGCGCTGCGAGAAGAAGACCTGCTGCGCCAGCACGTTCCAGCTGGCGGTCTGGCCGCCCAGGTTCCCGAACAGCCAGTCGCGCTGGTCGGTGCCAAGGATCGTGCGCGCGGGGTCCAGGCGCTTGGCCTGGTCCTGGAAGTCGCGGTACTGGCGCGTGTCCAGCAGGTGGAAGTCAACCAGGTCGCCGAAGGTCAGCCGGCGGTTGATAAGGATGTTCGCGCCCGACGGGCGCTGCGTCGCGCGCAGCGGCATGTTCTCGTAATAGGCCTGGAACGCCTCGGCGCGGCGCTGGCGGAAGACCGCAGGGTCCTGGTCGGGCTCGTTATCCGGCTGGGAGCGGTCGCCGGCCCAGTTGTTCTCCACTTCGTGGTCGTCGAAGACGACCGCCCATGGGAAGGTGGCGTGCGCGGCCTGCAGATCCGGGTCGGTCTTGTACTGGGCGAGTCGCGTGCGGTAGTCGGCGAGCCCGAAGATCTCGCGCGCGGGCACGTGCGGGCGGCCGATGGTGCCCTTGGCCGGGCCCTCGTAGATGTAGTCGCCGAGGAAGGCGACCAGGTCGAGGTCTTCCTCGACCATGTGGGAGTAGGCGCTGAAGTGGCCGACGGGGTAGTTCTGGCAGCTGGCGAAGGCGAACGCGAAGCGGCCAAGCCGCGCGCCGAAGCGCGGCGCGGTCTTCGTGCGGCCGACCCGGCTGAGCTCGCCCTCGGCCCGGAAGCGGTAGAAGTACTCGGTGCCGGGTTCCAGGTGGTCGAGCTCGACGTGCACCGAGTGCGCCGATTCCGGCCGGGCCAGTTCGGTGTCGGCGGCCACGATGCGGCGGAACCGCTCATCGGTGGCGACTTGCCACTGCACCGGCACGGCCCGGTTGGGCATGCCGCCGAGCCCGTCCTCGGCGAGGGGACTCGGGGCCAACCGGGTCCACAGCACGACGCCGGAGGGCAGCGGGTCACCGGAGGCGACGCCGAGCGAGAACGGCTCGCGGATCGGCACGGCGCCCGCGCCGGGGGAGGCGCTGGCGACGGCACCAAGTCCGGTGCTGCCCAGTGCTGCCGCGCCGAGGGCTGCCGTGCCGGCTAACAAGACCTTGCGGCGGGACGGGGTTGCTTCGCTGGGGCCGGTGTTCTCTGACATGTGCCACCTATTCGGCCAGTGCGCGTTCGCACGGCGTGCGTCCACACAGGGTCGGAAATTCGGGCGAACGGTAGTTCCGCCAGATGGCCGACAGGCGAACCAGCGCTGACCCCGCGATGTACCTTGAGAGGTAGGAGACTGGGCATCGCGCCGTCAGCGGGCAACCCTCAAGATCGCCAGCGGCTCATCCGCTTGCGGGCGCGTCGAGACGCCGTTCTTGGCGCGGTCCACCGACTTCTCAGACGCGGGTCCACCGGGGTTCTCGGTGGCCAGCGCCTGGTTGAGGGCGACGAACGGGCGCATCCGCCGCTCGTAGGCAGCGAACGCGGCGATGTGATCGACGTCGGACCGGTTCACTCCTCTGCGAGCACGTAGGCACCGACCAGGGCCAGGCTGGTGCCCTGCCCGGACAGCACCGAGGCGCAGTAGCCGGCATCGCCGACCAGAGCGACCTGCCGGTCGTCCAGCGGTCCATGTGGATTTGCGCCATCGCGTCGAAGCCGAAGTTCGGCACGTCGGCCATTGCCGCTAGCGGCTTCGGAGTCTCCCATCCGAGGCCGGCCAACCGGTCGGTGACGATCTGCTCCAGGACGTCTCGGTGGTCGTAGGTGACCGGCTCGGACAGGAAGCCGAGGGTGACCCGCAGTTCCGCGTTGTCGCGCACCGGGTAGATGGCGCCGCAGGCGCCGGATTCCTCGTCGTGGAAACAGACCTGCCAGTTTTCGAGGCCCAGGAAGTTGGTCGCCGGGAAGATCGCCAGGTACTGGCCGAGGTGCTTGCTGAACTGCCGCTCCGGCCCGACGAACCAGGCGGCGCACGGCGGAGTGCGCGTCGTCCGCGCCGATCACGAAGTCGAAAGTACGGAAACCAACGCGATCGGCCTAGAAACGCGGTATCTGAGCATCGCCGACGAGCTCCGGCGCCGGATCGAACGGGGTGAACTGGCGCCGGGCGCCAAGGTGCCCTCCACCCGCCGGATTGCCGCCGAATGGGCGTCGTCATGGCCACGGCGGCCAAAGCTCTGGCCGCGGTGAGCCAAGAAGGCATGGTGCGCGCCGAACCCCGATCCGGCACCGTGGTCGCCGACAGCAGGCCCGCGCTGGACGACCTGTTCGAACTGGGACTGCGAGCGCTGCTGGAGGGCCTGGAGCTACGCCTCGGCGACCCTGCCGGTTCAGGCGATCCGGCCGGCTGACGCGGAACTGGACAGCACTTCGAATGACCGCCTTAGCCCACCTGCGCAACTGGGGCCGCCGCGGGTTCTCAGCGGTCTTCTCGCGAGGACAGCCCGGACGCCGCGCGGTCGTACACAAGTCCGGGATGCCACAGCCGAGAAGGCCGCTGAGGTTCCGCGATCCGCACCGCAACACATGAAGAGGCCGGGAAACGTTCATTGTGACCGGCTCCATCCTTTCCATTGTGGACCGCGTGGTACTGTCCGGATCGACGCTTCCTGCGGTCGAGTCGCAGGCGTGGGGTGAGTTCGTCAAGAACCGGGTTCTCCATTACGCCGGTCCGCGGGGGCGTCGGGATCAGCGAGACCCTTGAAGGGCGGGGGAGAGCTCGGGTGGCGGCGGTAGCGTCATTTTTGCCGACACGGTCGCTCGTGCGGGCATTCTAGGCTGGTCAGCTGGGGTGTCGTCTCTGTTCAACTGCGGTGTCGTCGACCGGGAAGCGTCGACGAATCTCGTTGCGCAGCCGACCGTTGGCGCATTTCCAATGGCGGTGTCGTCGGGGTGCACCGCGTGCTCGCTGCGGATATGTTCAGGAGGAGGCTTTTCGATGGATTCCGCCGAGAATTCCCTATTGCGCCCGTTCCAGGTGGACCTTGGTGGGGTTGTCGATCTGCTCAGCCGGCACATTTACTCCGGCGCGCACGTCTATCTGCGCGAGCTGCTGCAGAACGGGCGCGATGCCGTCGCCGCTCGCGCCAAGCTCCCAGGGCAGCCCGGCGGGGGACCCCTCGAGATCTACCCGGTCGGCACGGCCCCGGATGCGCCGGGGGTGTTCGTCTTCCGCGATGCCGGGCTTGGGTTGAGCGCCGCCGAGGCCTGCGAGCTGCTGGCCACGGTGGGGAAGAGCTCCAAGCGCGACGACGTGCTGAGCCTCCGCGACGAGGACTACCTGGGGCAGTTCGGCATCGGCCTGCTGAGCTGCTTCATGGTCTGCGACCGTATCGTCGTCCGGAGCCGTTCGGTGCACGGGCATCCGCCGGTGGAGTGGGAGGGATCTGCCGATGGGACCTTTTCTATCCGGGAGCTGTCCGAAGACGAGGCGAACGGGTTGCCGACCGGGACCGAGGTGCGGCTCACGCCGCGGCCGGACGACGCGGCGTTGCTGGCTGGTGAGCGGGTTGCGGAGCTGGCCCGCCGGTTCGGCCGGTATCTGCCGGTGGAGGTGCGGGTCTGGCGCGCGGACCGCAGCTGGGAGCCGGTCAACGAACCGGCGCTGTTCTTGCCACCGGACCGGCCGTCGGACGAGCGGTCGGCCGTCGAGGCACTGGAAGACCTCGGCGCGGGGCTGATCGGCAACCGTCCACTTGAGACGATCGAGCTGTCCGTGCCTGCTACCGCAACGCTCGGCGTGGCGTATGTGCTGCCGTACGCGCCGCCGCCTGGTTCTCGCCGCAGCGGTCGGCTCTATCTCGGCCGGATGCTGCTGGGCGAGGACATGTCGGAGCTGCTGCCGGACTGGGCGTACTTCGTGCGCTGCATCATCAACACCGATGGGCTGCGCCCGACGGCGTCCCGCGAGCAGTTGGTCGCCGACGAGGCGCTGGAGTACACCCGCGAGGAGCTGGGGAAGGTCCTGCGGCGGTGGATCGTGCAGCAAGCCACCACCCGGCCGGCCCGGTTCGAGCGGTTCGTCGCGGTGCACCACCTGGGGCTGAAGTCGATGGCCGTGCACGACGACGACCTGGCGGCGGCGGTGCTGCCCTGGCTGACCGTCGAGACCTCGGCCGGCCGGATGACCGTCCGCGACTACCTCGGGCAGTCCCGGCACGTCCGCTACGTGGAGACGGTCGACGAGTTCCGGCAGATCGCGGCGGTGGTCTCCACCGACCAGCCGGTGATCAACGGTGGCTACACCTATGAGTCGGACCTGCTGCGGCGCCTGCCGCACCTGATCAGCGATGTCACCGTCGAGCAGATCCAGGCCAGCTCGATCCTGGACGAGCTCGCCCCGCCGCCGCTGGACGACCGTGACCGGACGAGCCCCCTGGAGCGACGCGCCGCGGCGGCGCTTGCCGAGCTCGGCTGCGATGCGCTGGTCCGTTCGTTCCGGCCGGACAACGTGACGGCGTTGTACGTGGCCGATTCCGCCGGCATCCGCCGGATCGAGCGCACCGAAGTGCGCGACTCGGCGCCCTCGGTGTGGGCGGAAGTGCTCGGCGGCGTGGACGAGATCATGACCGGCAAGGCCGCCCTCGCCCCGCACAGCACCACCGCACAGCTCTGCCTGAACTGGTTGAACCCGCTGATCCGGCAGTTGTCCAAGGTGGATGACGAGCTCGTCTTCGACCGCAGCATCCGGCTGGTCTACATCCAGTCCCTGCTGGCCGGCCACCGGCCGCTGTCGAGGAACGACCGGACCGTGATGACCACGGCGATGAGCGACCTGATCCAGCTCAGCGTCGGCGTCACGGGCTGACGATTTTGGTTATTCCTAACTTTTCGAGCATGAGAGGTGGCACCGTTGTCTGACGCCGTGACCGAGATCGAGCGGTTGCTGGAGGAGAGCGAGGTGATTCCGTACGGCCCGGAGGAGTCGGCGATGGTCGCCGATGCCATCCGGCTCGCGCAGGACGCCGGCGAGGTCGAACTGCTCTACGTGGCGCGGATGCGGCAGATCACCAGCGCGTCGATAACCGGCGACAGCGACACCATGTTCACCGCGTTCTCCTGGTGCCTGGGCCAGCACGACTCCGACCCGGCCAGGTTCCCGAGCGAGGTCGAGGACATGGACCTGCTCTGGTACTACAAGTGGATGTCCGAGGCCGTCGCCCTGAACCCGGCCTTCCCGCAGAGCCAGGTCGACCAGGTGCTCGACGACATGGAGCGGCGGTACCGCGGCGCCGGTGTCGGGCTCTCCGGCGTCTGGCAGGCGAAGATGTCCAATGCCGCCACTGCGGGGCGGTTCAACGAAGCGGCCCGGTTCCGGGCGGCTCGCGAGGAGCTGCCGCGGGACGACTACAGCCACTGCGACGCATGCGTCCGCAGCGACGACGCCGACTTCTTCCGCCGCTTGGGCGATGAGGCGACCGCGTTGAAGTTGTTCGACGAGATCATCGAGAAGAACGTGTCGTGCGGTTCGGAGCCGGAGCGGGCGCAGGGCGCGGCGTTGCTGCCGTTGCTGCGCGCCGGGCGGTTCGACGAGGCCAAATGGCACCACTTCCGCAGCTACCGCGCGGCGGCAGCCGATCCCGACGGGTTCGGCATCCTGGCCAACCACCTGGTCTTCCTCGCGGTGACGGGAAACGCGGAACGCGGTCTGTCCCTGCTGGAGCGGCACATCGCCGACCTGCCGAAGGATCCGCTCGACGTGGCCCGGCGCTTCTACGCGCTGGTGTCCTACGGCGTGCTGCTGGACGCGGTGGCCCGGACCGGGCACGGCGAGATCGAGGTCCGGGGCAGCGATATCCCGGATGTGGCGGCGATTTTCGGTACCGAGAGCCGGCTGCACACCGTCGCTGAACTGGCCGCGGGCTCGTGGCGGGTGGCCGCCGAGATCGCCAAGGCCTTCGACGCGCGCAACGGGAACCAGTACTTCGCCTCAGAGGTCGAGCGCGCCCGCGCGTTCGCGGACGAGCACCACGACCTGCCGATCCAGCACCGGCCGTTCGTGCCGACGGAGATGACCGAGCCGGCTCAGCCGCAGACCGCGGCGGAAAGCCTGGAACTGGCGCGGGAAGCGATCATCGTCAAGAACGATCCGGATGCCGCGCTGGCGCTGCTGGGAGAGCTCGACGACCTGCCCGAGCCCGAGCTGCAACCCCGGCTCTACCGCACCGTCCTGACGATCTGCCGCGCCCGGGACGACCGGGACGGGGCGTTGGAAGCCGTCAAGGCCCGCACCAAGGCCTTGCGGGCGCAAGGCCTGGTGCAGCAAGCGGACGTCGAGGACGAGCTCGGGTTAGTGCTGTACCCGCCGTTCAACACAGACGAGGAAGCGAAGCTTCGCGCAGTACTGGACCGTGCCGACCTGGAAGCGGCGACGCGGGTCGAGGTCCTGGTCTCGTTGGCCGGGTTGCTCGGCTCCACCGAGCATCCGGACGAAGCGCTGGAGCTGGCGCGGGAAGCGGTCGAGCTGGCCGAATCCGCGGAGCTGGACCAGCTGTCGGGGGCGCGCTACCTGCTGGCCCAACTGCTGCTGCAGACCGGTCAGCCGGAGACCGCGACCGAGGCCCTGGACGCCGTGTTGGCGGTCGAGGCGGAACGAGTCTGGCGGATCCGGGTGCTCGACATGCGGGCGCGGCTCGCCGCGGGACTCGGCCAGTTCGACGCCGGTGCCCGATTGGCCGATGAGTTGCTCGACCTGCTGACCACGGCCGGATACCGCGACGGTGCGTCTGCCGCCGCCATGCTGGCCGCTCACCTGCTGGCCGACGGCGGGCAACCGGACGAGGCGGTGAACCGCGCGCAGGTCGCGGTGCGGCACGCGGAGCTCGGCGATACCGAGGGCCTCAACGGGCACCGGTTCTGGCTCGGCCGCTTCCAGCTGCAGTCCGGACAGCCGGATCTGGCGGTGGAATCGCTCAGCGATGCGGTCGCGGGTTACGACCGCGGCGAAGGCGGGGAGGCCGCCGGCCTGGAGGCGCGGTACTGGCTGGGCATCGCTGCCGGGCGGGCCCAGGACTTCCGCACCTCGTACCAGGCGCTCGTCCAGGCAGCGACCGGGGCCGAGGAGTCGGCGGAGGAGTCGCTGGTCGAGCTGGCGGCCCGGTCCTACCTGGAGCTGGGCAACCTGCTGCTGGCAGTCGAGGACGCCGACGCGGTGGACAACTACGAGACCGCGCTCCGGCTGGCCCGGAAGCACAAACGGCGCGAGCTGATGGCAGAGGCCCTGCACCAGCTCGGCCAGGCCAAGATGAAGTTCGGTGACGAGACCGGGCTGGCCGATCTCGATGTTGCGATCGCGGTCGGCCGGGAAGCGGAGCTGGACTGGTTCGTCGCCGACGTGACCGATACGAAGGCGCGAGTGTTGGCCTTGTTGGAGCGGGTGGAGGAAGCGGTCTCGCACGCGCTGACCGCAGCCGACGGCTACGCCGCGGTCGGTGACGAGGGTTCGGCGGCGATGGCCGAGCTGCTGGCGGGCCGGGTCCTCACCGAAGCCGGTCGGTCCGACGAGGCCGTGGGCTTGTACCGGGCGTCGCTGCAGCGGCTGCCGGTGGGAACCCCGGTGCACACCGGCGTGTCCCTCGAATTCGGGGAACTGCTGGAAAAGCTCGGCCAGGCGACGGAGGCCGCGAAGGTTCGTGCCGGCATCGGCGAATGATCGGCGCGCAGCGTGGGGCACCCCTCCGGGGGTTCGGAGGGGTGCCCTCAACACAGTCCACAGTGGATCAATGTATACGGAGTTTGTTATCGTTTAGGGAGTTTCGCGTCTTGATGCCTTCTGTTCACGTCTGAATCCCTGTCGTCGCAGAAGGGTTCTCCGGCACGATGCGGCTCGGTTCTGGAACGTCATCTGGCTCGTCTTCGGCGTGGCTGTCCCTGGGGGGCGGTGTTCGCGCCCGAGTTCCGGGCCGGTCGCGGACGCGGCTTTGCGCCCAGCCGAACCAGTCGAGCTGGGCGTGCTCTTCATCGGCGCGCACCCGACGACGAGGCCGGCACGCTGTCCACCCTCGGGCAGTGGAGCGAGCAGCACCACGTCAAGGCCGGTGGCATCACGACGACCCGCGGAGCGGGCGGGGGCAACGCCGTCGACTCGAAGGAAGGGCCGTCGCTGGGCCTGAACCGGGAGGCCGAGCAGCGCTGCATGGCGCGGTTCTTCCCGGCTCGGGCGGGGCCGCCCGCGGGTACGGCCTTCGCGGTCGAGGCCGACTGCTTCGACGTCAGCCCCGGCAGCGCCGTTCGAGGTGACGGCCCGCGCCACGGTTTCCGCTGGGCCCTCCGCAGGACGGCGGGAAGAGCCGGAAGGGTGGCAGATCACCGGTTGCGGCCAGCTCGGCGCGGTACCGCAGGGACAGGAGAAGCTGGTCCGGTTCAACGTGACACCGCCGGTGGACGCGGCGCCGAACACGCGCATCCGGCTGGTGGCGAGGCTGGACACTACCGATCGCGCGAGCGGGGTTTCCTCACGCGCGGTGCGGTTGGTGCCCGCGGTGCACGGCTCGGAGGGCGACGGCGAGTACACCGGCCGGGAGCTCGACCTCTCCTCGCTGTGGGAGGGAACCCCCGCCTCGGCCGACGACATCTCCGGGACCGCGAAGGTGCACAGATGACGTGCTGCACATCGTGGCGAACGTGACCGACGACGTCCTCGGCACCGTGGCGCTGCCGGGATCTGAGCGGGCCTCCGCACGAAACGGACCAAGCGCTCGCCGAGTTGCCAGCGTTGCAGGTGCGCGCGCTCGAACCGGCCTGGGCGGTACGACTCCGGGCCGACCTCACCGCATTCGCAGACGATGCGCTCGCAGTTCCGGAGGCGTCTGCCGCAGCTCAGCGTCCTCGACGGACGAAGAACCAACTACGCCGCCGACCTGCAGCCAGGGTGGTCCGCAAGTGCTTTTCAGCGCTGTAGCAACGAAAGCACTCACGGGGCCCGTCAGCAGAGCGAATCAGGACCTGGCGGGGCCGTAGGTCAGGTGCACAACCCCGTTCTGGAACGACTCCTGAGCGGCCAGGGCCAGCAGGATGCGCTGCGTGCCCTCGGGGAACAGCTTCGCCCCCGAGCCCAGGACGACCGGGTAGACCAGCAGGTGCAGTTCGTCGATCAGGCCGTCGGCCAGCAGCGCGCGCACCAGGGTGCCGCTGCCGCTGATGTAGATGCCGTCGGTCTCCTCCTTCAGCTTGCGGATCGCCTGCGCGTCGTAGGCCCCGAACACCGTCGAGTTCTGCCACTCGTCGGCGGAGGTCAGGGTGGACGACACCACGTGCTTCGGGGAGTCGTTGAAAAACGGCGCGCCTGGGTCATCCTCGGCGGTGCGGCCGGACCAGGCCGGGGCGAACATCTCGTAGGTGGTGCGTCCCAACAGGATCGCCGAGCTGGACTCCGTCAGGCGGCCGATCGACTCGCCCATCTCGTCGGTGAAGCCGTATTCGGCGGTCCAGCCCGGATTCTCGAACACGCCGTCGAGGCTGACGAACTCTTGAACACGGATTTTGCCCATCGGTGGATCTCCTGTTTCGGTGGCGACGTGCGGGTCCGGGCCGAGCGCTCCTCGCCCGGTATCGGTCCCGCAGGCGATCATCCCGTTGTTCCGGTTTGGCCGATACTGACTGAAGCAGATCCGCGAACTAATCGGTATCCGGCGAAGTTCCCGCGCGGAGTGCGCGAGGTCACTTGGGTGTCGCCAACGGCCGTCGACGGAAAATCCGCTCGGTTGAGTGGCAAGACCTTGCCACGCTGGGGGAATGCGCTCCGCTGGCGATGTTGGACGCCGCGACCGCGGGGTTGCGGGCCCCGGGCGCGCTGCCCAGGTTTGGCGAATGCGGTAGTACTCGGCGTGTCGCCGGATTCGCAGGGAGAAAGCGCATGACAGCCGCGGACGTGCCCTTCTCGATGTATCCACGGACCACCGCAGTGCGCATCCGAGATCTGATGCGACGATGCGCGATCACCCACGACCACGCCGAACGGGCCGCCTTGCTGGAGAGGCTCGCCGCCGAACTGGACCGGGCCGCGCGAGACCTGCTCGACAACGGCCCGACAGAGGAGTGCAGCCGACGTGAGCTGGCGGCGGGCCTGCACGGGCAGGCCGACATTGTCCGGTTCTTCGCCGACCTCGAACGTCGTGATCGCGCCAGGCAGGCATTTGATCCCGCGCATCCGCGGGTGCGCTACCCGTGACGCCGATCGAAGAGCCGGTGGGACCGCGTCAGCAGAAACCGCGTGGCGGCCAGAACGGTCCGGACCGGATCACCCGGCTCGGCGCACCGGGCTCATCGGGCGCGGGGAGGGCGCGAAGCGCGTCAATGGCGGCGGTCAACGAGCCCGAGGATTGCCAGACGACCCCTCCGCGCGTGCCAGGCGAGTCGACGCGCAGCCGAACCGCGAGGGCCTCGCGGCGATCGACGATCCACAGCGCGTCGCTGTACTCCGGCCAGTTCAGCACACCGACGAGCCACTCCGGGCACCCGGCCGTGTCGGTCAGGTACCAGAAGGTCCACAGGGCGTGCGAGAGCCCGATCAGGACAGCGAGCTCGGGGTAGAGCTGCAGGGCCTCGTCGATGCTGGTCACGGATCGGCATCTTTCGTGACGTTCGGGCGTCTGGGTAGCAGATTCGATGGCGCGTCGCCACCTGCCGCCCTTATGGGGGATACGCCGGAGTTCTCGATCGGCGTCGGCGGCGGGGGTCCTCGACGGTGGATCTCATGTCCGAATCTGTGGGTTATCTGACGTTGTGGTCATGGCGTCCGGTCTGGCTGCATCGATCTGGCGCTCGCGCTGGTCGAAGAAGAACACGGAGCCGACCTGGCCCGCCGCGTGGCACAGCAACTCGTCGTGTTCATGGCCCGACCAGGAGGCCAGTCGCAGGTCAGCGCCAGACTCGGCCGGAGCGAAGCGAAACGTGCCGTGGTGCGACAAGTGATGGACGCCGTCGGAGCCGATCCCGGCGCCAAGCACAACCTGGATGCCCTGGCCCGCGAAGCGGGTGTGAGCGCACGCCACTTCAGCAGGCCCTTTCGCATCGAGACGGGCATGACGTCGGGCCAGTACGTGGAGTCGCTGCGCGTGGAAGCCGCGCGTGCACTCCTCGAAGCGGGCAACGACCCGGTCGAAGCGGTCGGGAAGCAGGCGGGTTTCCCAGGTTCCACAGATCAGGTTGCTGACTAGTCCGTGAAAACGTGGGTTGATCTGCGGGAATGCTGATTGGCCCGGTGACGGGGCGTGTCACTAG